>JBELLC010000005.1:21934-24627 GCA_042088965.1 Nisaea sp.
AGTCTGGCAAACAGTGGCGCGGATGTCTTCGTGAACATTTCAATTCCAAAGTTTGCCGCTCAGGCCATTAAGAAAATGGCCGCCATTGGTTGGAAGCCAGTTCATCTCTTGAATGACGTCTCAGCGGCGATTGCTGCAACCTATGTGCCAGCTGGTGTCGAGAATTCAAAAGGCATCATCTCCGTTGACTTTTACAAAGATCCAAACGATCCAGAGTGGGCCAACGATCCAGAGACTCTTGAATGGCGCAAGTGGATGGCCGAATATCAGCCAAGTGGTGACCTGAAGAACAAGATGAACTCATATGGATGGGCCGTTTGCCACACCATGATTGCCGTGTTGAAGCAAGCTGGCGATGACTTGAGCCGTGAGAACATCATGAAGCAGGCTGCGAACTTGACTCAGGTTAGAGTCCCAATGCTGCTGCCGGGTATGGTTGTTGATACAAGCGCAACTGACTTCTATCCGCTGGAGCAAATGCAGATGATGAAGTTTGATGGTGAGCGGAATGTTCGTTTTGGTCCGTTGATCAGCGCTGAAACTGACTAAAACACTCTATTCTATTTGAATAGGAAGGGTCGCCGGTCTCCGGCGGCCCTTTTTTGTGTTGTGCTGTCCGCAAGAGAGCCCCCAAAACGCGGGTGGCGGCCCTGTTGCCGTTCAGATTTGCGTGAAGCCCCACAAATCAGGTATGGTTCCCGTAACTTGAAGACGGCCTGAGTAACGCAGTCAACGTGCTGTAAAACAAAAATAAAAACAGGAGGTTTAAGTTCATGAAACTTTATCAACTCAGCCTTATCAGCGTCGGCGCTCTGGCAGTCGCCATCAGCGGCGCTTTTGCCGCCAATGCCCCGGGGGTAACGGATACAGAAATCGCAATTGGCAATACCAATCCATACAGTGGTCCGGCGTCAAGCTATAGTGTCATTGGCAAAGGGATTGGTGCCTGCTGGAATTGGGTTAACGATAACGGCGGCATCAATGGCCGGAAGATCAAATGGATCTCCTATGATGATGGCTATAGCCCGCCAAAGACCAAGGAACAAACCCGCAAGTTAGTGGAGCGCGATAAAGTCGCCTTCATGTTCCAAAACCTGGGGACCCCAACGAATTCAGCCGTTCATAAATATATGAACAAGAAAAAGGTCCCGCATCTGTTTATTGCCAGTGGTGCGACCAAATGGGGGCAGCCAAAGAAATACCCTTGGACCATGGGCTGGCAGCCAAACTATCAGACCGTTGGGGCGATTTTTGGGGACTACATTCTACAGAACACGCCAAATGCCAAAGTCGCTATTCTCAACCAGAATGACGACTACGGTAAAGATTACGTCCTCGGTATGCGGCGTGCGATGGGTGACGCGTTCGACAAAATGGTTGTGAAGCAGGAAAGCTACGAGACGTCAGATCCAACCGTCGACAGCCAAATTGTTAGCTTGGCCAGCAGTGGCGCTGATGTTTTTGTGAATATTTCAATTCCAAAGTTTGCCGCCCAAGCCATTAAGAAAATGGCGGCCATTGGATGGACGCCAGTGCATCTGTTGAATGATGTTGCGGCGTCAATTGCGTCAACTTATATGCCCGCCGGCGTTGAAAAATCAAAAGGCATCATCTCGGTTGATTTTTATAAAGATCCGAACGACCCGGAGTGGGCGAACGATCCAGAAACAGGTGTTTGGCGCGCATGGATGGCAAAATATCACCCAACGGGTGATCTAAAGAACAAGTTGAATTCCTATGCATGGGCTGTATGTCACACCATGATGACGGTGTTGCAGCAAGCTGGGGATGACCTTAGCCGGGAAAATATCATGGCGCAGGCGGCCAATTTAACGCAGGTGAAAGTCCCCATGCTGCTACCAGGCATGGTGATTGATACAAGCGCGACAGATTTCTATCCGCTAGAGCAAATGCAGATGATGAAGTTTGACGGCAAGCGGAACGTCCGTTTTGGGCCGCTGATTACTGCGAAAACGCAGTAAAATCACTTTATCAAGCTGATGCGAGAAGGGTTGCCTGTCTTTGGTGACCCTTTTTCGTGCCAAACGGCCTGCAAACACTTGCATTCCTGGTGGTCAGGCGTTAGAACGGCGGTTATCTCTCACACGGATTAGGCGGCTCTCAGGTGAGCGTCGCTCCGGTCTCAAGTAATTGAGAAGTGTCCGTGGCGGTACAACCGGAAAAGGAAAGGACATCCCGATGGCGATGCCAACATTTACAATGCGCGAACTTCTGGAAACGGGCGTTCACTTTGGACACCACACCCGGCGCTGGGACCCGCGCATGAAATCGTACATCTTTGGTGTGCGGAACAATATCCATATTCTTGACCTGCAACAGACCGTGCCACTTTTGCACCGGGCATTGCAGGCTGTTCGCGACACCGTTGCCAAAGGCGGCCGGGTGCTGTTCGTGGGCACCAAACGGCAAGCGTCCGAATTGATTGCCGAAACAGCTTCACGTTCGGGGCAGTATTACGTCAATCATCGCTGGCTTGGTGGCATGTTGACCAACTGGAAGACCATTTCCGGTTCGATTAAGCGTTTGCGGGAACTGGAAGATAAATTATCTCAAGAAGGTTTGGGCCTGACCAAAAAGGAAACCCTTGGCTTGACCCGCCAGCGCGAAAAGCTGGAGCGGTCCCTTGGCGGTATTAAGGAAATGGGCGGTCTGCCAGACATTATGGTTGTGAT
>JBELLC010000005.1:24727-50481 GCA_042088965.1 Nisaea sp.
GGTCCCTTGGCGGTATTAAGGAAATGGGCGGTCTGCCAGACATTATGGTTGTGATCGATACCAATAAAGAGTCAATCGCCATTGCCGAGGCAAACGTTTTGGGAATTCCGGTGGTTGCTGTTCTCGACAGTAACTCAAACCCCGCTGGTGTTGACTATCCCATTCCCGGTAATGACGATGCCATGCGGGCGATCACGCTGTATTGTGATCTGATTAACGGTGCAATTCTTGATGGTTTGCAGCAGGAAGCGACCGCCTCTGGTAAAGATTTGGGCGAAGCTCTTGACGCACCTGTTGAGCCGGCATTGGCGGCGGAAGCTGTTGCAGTTGAAGCACCCGCTGCGGCAGCCGCGCCAGAAGCGACAGCTGAAACGCCTTCTGCTTAACTGCGGGGCGTTTTGGCAAGGACGGCGTTACATTTACCCGATGATGCGCCGCCCACGGGGGGCGGCGTGTTGATGTTCGAGCATATCCAGGATCAAAAGGAAAGACGATGGCTGTTACCGCTGCAATGGTGAAGGAACTGCGCGAGAAGTCTGGCGCTGGTATGATGGATTGTAAAAAAGCCCTCAATGAAAATGATGGTGATATTGATGCCGCTGTCGATTGGCTGCGCAAAAAAGGGTTGTCTGCAGCCGCTAAAAAGTCCGGGCGGGTGGCCGCAGAGGGCCTGATTGGTGCCGTGACAATGGGGCAAAAAGGCGCGTTGGTGGAGGTTAATTCTGAAACTGACTTTGTGGCCCGGAACGACGCTTTCCAAGGCTTTGTCTCTGGCTTGGCAGATATCTCGTTGGCGCATGATGGCGATCTTGGTGACGTGATGGCCGCTGACTTTCCCGGCACGGGCCGCAGTGTTGCCGATGAACTTACCCATAATATTGCGACCATCGGCGAGAATATGACGGTTCGCCGCGCCGCAGTGCAAAGTGTTGAGACCGGTTTGGTGGTCTCATATGTTCACAATGCGTCGGCGCCTGGCCTTGGCAAAATTGGGGTTTTGGTGGCCTTAGAATCAGCCGGTGATACCGGAAAATTAGAAGCTCTTGGTAAGCAGGTCGCCATGCATATCGCTGCTACAGCGCCGCAAAGCCTGAGTATTGACGATCTTGACCCGGCGTTGATCGATCGGGAGCGTGAGGTTTTGTCCGATCAGGCACGGGCCTCGGGCAAGCCAGAAGAGATCATTGGTAAAATGGTTGAAGGCCGGTTGCGGAAATTTTATGAAGAAGCTGTTTTGCTTGAGCAAGTGTTCGTGATCGATAACGAAACAAAGGTTGGCAAGGTGGTGGAAAAAGCTGCCGCTGACATTGGCGCGCCTGTTAAGATTGCTGGCTTTTCCCGGTTGGTACTTGGCGAAGGTGTTGAGCGGCAAGAAACTGATTTTGCCGCAGAGGTTGCCGCCACTCTGTCAAGCTGACACAATTGCGGTATCGGCGGCGTTAAGCTGCCGATAAAGCCGCCGACAAAATTGTCGTGTGGGGGTGCAGAAGATGAAGGGAGACGCCGGTGCTGTTTGATCGTGTGTTGCTGAAAATTTCTGGCGAAGCCCTCATGGGCGAAAAACCATATGGTCTTGACCCGGCAATGGTGGACCAGGTTGCCGACGAAATTAAATCGGTGCACGACAGCGGCGTTGAGGTTTGCTTGGTGATTGGCGGCGGTAATATCTTTCGCGGCATTTCGGCTGCTGCCAATGGCATGGAACGTTCAACTGGTGACTACATGGGCATGTTGGCAACAGTTATGAATGCCATGGCAATGCAAAGCGCCTTGGAGGCAAAGGGTATCCAAACCCGGGTGCAATCGGCGTTGCCAATCTCGGCTGTTTGCGAGCCATATATTCGCCGCCGGGCGGTCCGCCATATGGAAAAAAAGCGGATCGTTATTTTCGCAGCTGGCACAGGCAATCCCTATTTTACGACGGATACCGCAGCGGCTTTGCGGGCGTCTGAAATGGGCTGTAAAGCGCTATTAAAGGCGACAAAGGTCGATGGCGTTTATGATGCCGACCCGGAAAAGCATCCGGAAGCGAAACGTTTTGATGAGCTAACCTACCTTGATGTCTTGTCAAAAGACTTAAAAGTCATGGATGCGCCAGCGATTTCCTTGGCGCGGGAAAATAGCATCCCGATTTTGATTTTTTCAATCTACAAAACAGGGGCGTTTGCTGAGGTTGTGAATGGCCAAGGTCGGTTTACAATAATTCGCGAAAAGGATTGATAAATGGCTGAAGAACCTGATCTTGACGATTTAGAACGGCGCATGGATGGGGCGCTGACAGCGCTGGGTAAGGAATTCCAAGGCTTGCGGGCAGGGCGCGCGTCGCCGGCACTATTGGAGCCCATCGTGGTTGAGGCGTACGGCCAAAAAATGCCGATCAATCAGGTCGGGACGGTTGGTGTTCCAGAGCCACGGATGCTAACGGTTCAGGTTTGGGATAAATCCATGACCAAGGCAGTTGAAAAGGCGATCCGAGATGCCAATTTGGGTCTCAATCCGCAAGGTGAAGGCCAGCTGATTCGTATCCCGATTCCTGATTTAAGTGAAGAACGCCGCGTTGAGCTGTCTAAAATCGCCAGTAAATATGCCGAATCAACACGTATTGCCGTCCGCAATGTGCGCCGTGATGGCATGGAGACACTCAAAAAATTAGAAAAAGACGGTGACATTGGCCAGGATGATCGACACCTTTATGAAACTGAAATTCAAGAAATGACAGATCGCCATATTAAGAAAGTAGACGATAACTTGGCCCATAAGGAAAAGGAGATCATGCAAGTCTGATGTCTACAGGCGTTGCAACTGAGATGAGCCCGTTTTCCGTGCCGCAGCATGTGGCCATTATTATGGATGGTAATGGCCGCTGGGCGCGCCAACGAAATCGCCCGCGGACAATGGGACATGCTGCCGGTCTTGAAGCCCTGCGTACAATTGTTCGCGCCGGTCTTGAACTGAACATCCAATATTTACCATTTTTTGGCTTTTCGACAGAGAATTGGAACCGACCTGCTGATGAGGTCATGTTTCTGATTGATTTGTTGCGCGGCTATCTTAAGCGTGAAGTGACGAAACTGCATCAGCAAGGCGTGCGCCTTAGGTTTATCGGTAATCGTACCCGTTTTGACGCGGATATCCGCGCGCTTCTGTGCCATGCTGAGACGTTAACGGCCAGCAATTCAGCCCTCAATGTCACCATTGCATTGAGCTATGGGGGGCGGGAGGAAATTGTCTCTGCAACGCGGCAGCTGGCGGCGGCGGTGGCGCGTGGTGATATGGCCGTTGAGGATATCGACGAGGCTGCTTTTGAAGCCGCGCTTTTCACCGCCAGCCTGCCAGCACCAGATTTGCTGATCCGCACCAGTGGTGAAAAGCGTTTATCTAATTTTTTATTGTGGCAAACAGCCTATACTGAATTTGTATTCACAGACGTTTTTTGGCCCGATTTCAGCGCTGTTGATTTGCGCGCAGCTGTGACAGAGTTTGGCCGCCGGGAACGTCGCTTCGGCGCGATCATTGGATAAGCAGCATGTCTCGGATGGCCTTAAGCAGTAATTTAACGACTCGCCTGATTTCATCGGTGATGATTTTACCGGTGGTCACGCTGATTCTTTATGCCGGTGGTCTGGCGTTGACCGCATGTCTGGTGGTTATCGCCTGTGCCATGGCCTGGGAATGGACCAAATTGCTCGACCGATCAGCCAAATCAACTCAGTTTAGTCTATTAGCGGGCGGATTTGTTGGGCTTATGACAGCTGCGATTCTGAGCGCTGATTTGGACCAGGATATGGCCAGTCTTGCGGTCGCGATGTGCGCCTCTTTGGGAATTTTTGCATGGTTCCTGCGGCATCAAAAGGCTGAACGTCCCGTGCTGCTGTTGTTTGGTTTGCCCCTTATTATTTTGGGCTGTGTTGCTGTTGGCCTGCTGCGCGCCGACAGTCCGGCTGGTTTGCTGTTGGTTCTGTGGGGGGTTGGGGCAGTGATCGCTATGGATACCGGCGGCTATATCTTTGGCCGCCTCATTGGCGGGGCGCGACTAGCCCCCCGGATAAGTCCAGGTAAAACCTGGGCAGGCCTTATTGGTGGGGCGGCATTGGCCGCTATATTTGGTGGTATTCTGGCATTTGCACTTCATCAAGAAATGCCATTTCATCTGGCAATCTGGTCAGCGCTGATTGCGGTCATTGCGCAATGTGGTGACCTTGCCGAATCTGCTGTGAAGCGTCATGTCGGGGTGAAAGATTCTGGAGCCCTGATTCCGGGGCATGGCGGCCTTCTTGACCGATTTGATGGCCATTTAACGGCCTTGCCAGTGGTTTTGGCGGTATCGGTTTTAACAGGTCACAGCCCCATAGAATGGTCAGGGTTTTAGCGCCATGGTCGATGCTGACGCACGCAAACGTGTTTCCATTCTTGGGGCCACAGGGTCTATTGGGGTTAATACCCTCGATCTCGTGGAACGCCACCCCGAAGCCTATGATGTTGTGGCTCTGACTGCCCATCACAATTATCAGGATTTAGCGGCACAAGCCTTGCGTTTGCGACCAGAGCTGGTTGCAATTGCAGATCCAGAATACTACGCACCGCTGAAACAAGCCTTATCGGGAACCGGGATTCGGGTTTTAGCAGGTGCTGACGCCCTCGTCGAAGTGGCAGCACACCCGAGCGATTGGTTGATGTCCGCCATTGTTGGGGCGGCAGGTTTAAAACCAACCTTAACAGCGCTGGAACACGCTGCAACAGTGGCGCTGGCAAACAAGGAATGTTTGGTTTGCGCAGGTCCCGTTATGATGCAGGCCGTGGCGGCAAATGGCGCCACGCTGCTGCCCGTGGACAGCGAACATAATGCCATTTTTCAGGTTTTTGACCCCGCCCAACGTGAGCATATTGAGCAGATCATTCTGACCGCCTCAGGTGGCCCCTTTCGTGATCTCAGCATTGCTGAAATGCAGATGAAAACACCGGCGGAAGCTGTTGCGCATCCCAATTGGTCAATGGGGGCAAAAATCTCGGTTGATTCAGCAACGATGATGAATAAAGGCTTGGAGCTTATCGAGGCGCATTATCTGTTTGATATGCCAGAGACGCAAATTGAGATTTTGATCCACCCGGAATCGGTTATTCATTCAATGGTATCTTACGTGGATGGATCGGTTTTGGCGCAGCTTGGTGCGCCAGATATGCGGACCCCCATCGCCCATGCCTTGGCCTGGCCTGATCGGATGCCGGCGCCAAGCGCACGGTTAGATCTTGCGCAAATTGGGCAATTGAATTTTTCCGCCCCAGATCTGGCGCGTTTTCCCTGCCTCAAATTTGCCCGTGAGGCATTGCAAGCTGGGCAGGCTGTGACAATTTGTTTAAATGCTGCAAATGAGGTTGCTGTTGCTGCATTTCTAGCACGCCAAATTGGCTTTTGGGATATCGTGCGGGTTGTTGAATCGGTGTTGGGTGAGTCTCGCGCTTGGAATTGCAGCACAGTTGACCAAATTATAGAGGTAGATCTGTGGGCAAGGGAGGCTGCGACGATGGCTCTTGAGCGCCTGCGTGGTGGAAAAACCGCGACGGGTCATGATGATTAATGCCTTTTGAGGCGCTGTTTTGGTGAGTTATGGATATTATTTGGACCTATATTCTGCCCTTTTTGGCAATTCTGACGGTTTTGGTGTTTGTCCATGAACTGGGACATTACAGCGTCGCGCGTTGGGCCGGTGTGAAGGTCGAGGTGTTTTCTATTGGCTTTGGGCCCGAGATTTTCGGCTGGACCGCTGCCTCTGGCACCCGTTGGAAATTCTCCGCTATTCCCTTAGGCGGCTATGTCAAAATGTTCGGCGATGCTGACCCTGCCAGCACGCGCGCTGAAGGCTTGGCAGAAATGTCAGAGAGCGATAAGTCTCTGGCCTTTCATCACAAGCCCCTGCGCGACCGGGCGCTGATTATTGCAGCGGGTCCGGCGGCTAACTTTGTTTTTGCGATTGTTTTGTTAACAGCAATGTTTGTCAGCGCGGGGCAGCCCTATGCGCCGGCCATTATTGATAAAATCGTCCCTGACAGTGCCGCTGAACAGGCCGGGCTTCAAATAAATGATCGGGTGATTGCACTCGATGGCGTTGAAATTACCCGTTTTGAAGATATGCGCCGACTGATCATGGATAACCCCGGCGTTCGTTTGCCAATAACCGTTGAGCGCGCGGGCACGACAGTCAGTTTATCGGTAACCCCGGCGATATCGGAAAATGTTGATCGGTTTGGCAATAAGCATCGGATTGGCCTTTTGGGGGTTAACAGCCAAACAGTTGAAACGCTACGCTTGGGGCCTGTTGCTGCCGTCGGTGAGGCTGTGAATGAAACTTATTCCCTTGTGACCCGCACCTTAACATCGCTTGGACAGATCATTTCAGGAAGCCGGACCGCTGAAGAACTTGGCGGTCCGTTGCGGATTGCGCAAATGTCCGGCGCTGTGGCACAAACTGGGTGGCTGCAAACAATTTGGTTTATGGCTATTTTATCGGTGAACCTGGGGCTGATTAACTTGTTTCCAATCCCGGTTCTTGATGGTGGACATTTATTATTCCATGCGGTCGAGGCGACTTTGGGCCGACCGGTTGGCGAAAAAGTTATGGAATATGCCAATTTGACAGGCTTGACCCTGGTGCTGGGTTTAATGGTTTTTGTCACCTGGAATGACCTGACGCAAATGCGTGTGTTTGACTATTTAGGCAGTTTTTTCGGTTAACCCGAATAAAATGCCTGACTTTGTATTTATTCAGACGGTAAGCCTTTTGTTTCGCGGCCTAAAAAGGTAAAAGGTTGAGGGGCTTATATCAGGTGTTTTGTTGGTGACACGTTTTACATTTTTACCGCCTGCTGACTTTATCTGTCGGATGCGTGGCTGCGTTTTGTCGGCTTTGGTTATAACCGCCGTATCAGGGATAGCTGTGGCCTTGCAATCGCCGCCCGTGGCAGCACAGACAGCACCAGCTATTGAGCGTATTGACGTGATTGGTACCCAACGTATCGATCCTGAGACCGTAAAATCATACTTACGAGTCGCGGCGGGTGACCCGTTTGAGACACAAAAACTGGATCTGTCATTAAAAAGTCTGTTCGATACAGGACTATTTGCAGATGTTGTGCTGTCACGCGACGGCAATGCACTGGTCATCTCAGTCGTCGAAAACCCGATCGTTAATCGTATCTCTTTTGAAGGCAATCAGCGGATCAAGGATGCTGAACTACAAAGTGAGGTGCAATTGCGGCCCCGGCTGGTGTTCACACGGGCGCGGGTGCGCCAGGATGTTGACCGGTTGCTGGCGATTTATCGCAGCAGCGGCCGGTTTGCCGTTGATATTGAGCCAAAGGTGATTCAACTGCCGCAGAATCGTGTTGATCTCATCTTTGAGGTTAATGAGGGGCCTTTAAGCCGGATCGAGGCCATTACCTTTATCGGCAATAAACGCTTTAGCGCCAGTGAGTTGCGTAAGGTGGTTGCGACCAAAGAATATGCTTGGTGGTCAATTCTTGAGACTGCGGATAGCTATGATCCGGATCGACTGAGCTTCGATCGTGAGCTGCTGAGACGGCACTATTTGGAAAATGGTTTTGCTGATTTTCGGGTTGTGTCAGCTGTTGCAGAATTGGCGCCGGATCGTGAAGATTTTTTGGTGACCTTCACGATTGACGAAGGCAAGCGATATCGCGTGGGAGATATTTCGGTAACATCGCAAATAAATCGCGTTGACATAGACCAGGTTGAATCTCTGGTGGTGACCAAGTCAGGTGATCGCTATGACAGCACGAAGGTGGATGATTCTGTTCTGGCCATGACCGATTACCTTGGCGCGCAAGGTTTTGCTTTTGTGAATATTCGCCCGCGTATCGCGCGGCAAGCAGATGCTGGCATTTTAGATATTGTCTACGAAATTGGTGAAGGTCGGAAAACTTACGTTGAGCGTATCACTGTGCGCGGTAATGTGCGCACGCTGGACCGGGTTGTGCGCCGTGAGATGCAATTGGTCGAAGGCGATGCGTTCAACACCGCCAAAATTCGTCGCAGCCGCAAGCGCATTCGGAACCTTGGGTATTTTAAAACAGTGAATATCCAAACCATCGATGGCAGCGAGGCTGATCGCGCCGAGGTGGTTGTTGACGTCGAAGAAACATCAACCGGTAAGCTGTCCTTTGGATTTGGTCTCTCGTCGGCGGAAAATGTTTTGGGCGACATTTCGTTAAGTGAGCGTAATTTGCTGGGCAGAGGCCAAACCCTGCGCTTAAGCTTGCGTGCGTCGTCGGCAGGAAGCCAGTTCGATATTGGGTTTACGGAACCCTATTTTATGGATCGTGAGTTATCAGCGGGCTTTGACCTTTTCAGTGAGACAAGGGTTGAAGAGGATGAAAGCTCTTTCGATGAGGAACGCCAAGGTTTCACCTTGCGGGCAGGTTACCGGTTATCCCCTGATTTAAGACAATCGGTGCAATATACTTTACGGAACACCGATATCACCAATGTACAAAGTGATGCCTCTCTCTTGGTTAAAGCCCAACAGGGCGAGACACTGGTTTCGCTGATTGGGCAAAAGCTATCTTATGATCGCCTGGATAGTCGGCTTTTGCCGACCAATGGCTATTTTGTCAGCATGTCTAACCAGCTGGCGGGCTTGGGGGGGGATATTGCGTTTTTGCGGACCCGCCTGAAGGGAAGTTATCACATCCCGGTCTATGATGATGATTGGGTGTTGAGCCTATCTGGTCTTGGTGGATCGATCTTTGGGATCGGCGATGATGTGCCGATTAATGAGCGGTTCTTCCTTGGTGGCTCAAATTTTCGTGGCTTTAAGCGCTCTGGTGTTGGCCCGCGCGACAGGGGTACCAATGATGCGTTGGGCGGCAATATCTTTTATGTTGGTACCGCGGAGATGAGCTTTCCAATTGGTTTGAGCGAGTCGCTTGGGCTGCGCGCGCGGGTATTCTCCGAAGTTGGTAGCCTGTGGGATATCGATGATAGCACGGCGTCGGTTCTTGATAGTCAGTCGGCACGCGTCAGCTCAGGTATTGGCGTTTCTTGGGGGACCTCGCTGGGGGGGATCCGGATCGACCTTTCGGAAGCGATCGTCAAAGAAAAAGAGGATGAGACAGAGCTGTTACGCTTTAGTCTTGGAACCCGGTTTTGAGGTGAGAAATTATGATATATCGTTCCCACTTGCGTTTCATGCTCAGCGGTTTTGTTATTTTTATGAGCCTGTGGGTCAACGCCATTGATGGCACGGCGGTTGCTGCCGATGAAACTGGCGTCCGCATTTTGGTGGTTGATGTTGCCAAGACGGTCCGTGACTCGGATGCTGCCATTGGTATCCAGAAACAAATGGAAGAGGTTCGCGCTAAAATTCAGGCGGCGATTACCGTGCGTGAAAAAGATTTGCTGAAAGAAGAGCAAACCCTTGGCCAGCAGCGGAGTATTTTGGCGCCGGATGTGTTTGAACAGAAAGCCGCTAAATTCCGTCAAAAAGTTGAGCAGGCACAGCGCGATATTCAAGGTAAACGCAAGGACCTGGATAAGACCTTCAATGTTGCGATCGGAAAAGTGCGTAAAACACTCATCGAGATCATCGCCAAAATAGCCAAGGAAGCCAAAGCCCATTTGGTTTTTGATAAGCGACAGGTTTTGATGATTGAAAACAGTCTAGATGTCTCCGATGATGCTTTGGCACGCCTTAATAAAGCGTTGCCAGAAGTTCAAATCGAGATGCCGCAATCTGATAAATAAGCAGATGATTGATCGCCGATTTCACAATACGCGCCAGCCAATGGCGCTTGGCGAGCTTGCTGAACGGGCGGGCGCGCGGTTAGAGCGTGGTGATCCAAATACCCCGATATCAAATGTTCAACCACTTCACCAAGCCGCCCGTGGGAGTTTGAGTTTTTTTGAAAATGCGCGCTATGCCAGCCAATTAATGGCGTCGCAGGCCAGTGCATGCTTATTGCAGGAAAGCCAAATCGCACATGCGCCAGCCGCGATGGCGATTTTGGTGACCGAACGTCCAAGGCGTGCATTCGCCCGATTAGCAGCTATCCTGCACCCACCCCGACCGGTAGTCCCGGGGCAGCATGCATCAGCCGTCATCGATCCAGATGCTGAAATTGACGCGAGTGCTGAAATTGGGGCCTTTGTGAGTGTGGCCGCAGGTGCCCAGATCAAAGCTGGCGTCCGTCTGGAAGCAGGGGCTGTGGTTGGCCACGGTGTTGTCATTGGTGCCGACAGTGTCGTCGCCAACAATGCGGTTTTAAACTATTGCCTGCTGGGGGAGCGCGTCATCATCTATCCTGGTGCCTGTATTGGCCAAACAGGGTTTGGTTTCGATAGTGATCCAGAGGGAATTGTCAAAATCCCGCATCTTGGCCGGGTGATTATCGAAGACGATGTCGAAATTGGGGCGAATAGTACCGTTGATCGCGGTAGCGCTGGCGATACGGTTATTGGCCGTGGAACGATGATCGATAATCTGGTTCAAATTGGTCATAACTGTGTGCTTGGCAAAGGCTGTATTATTGTATCTCAAGCCGGGATATCTGGCAGTACCCAGCTTGGTGATTATGTTGTTTTGGGCGGTAAAACGGCGGTTGCAGGCCATATCACGATTGGTGATTTCGTGCAGGCTGCGGGATGCTCGTCAATTACCAAATCAATTGCTGCTGGTGGTAAAGTCAGTAACGTCTGGCCAGCCACTGATATTGGTCAGTGGCGCCGCCAAGTCGCAGCTTTTCGACGTCTCACTCAGAAAAGGTGAGCTTGCAAAGTGGAGGTTGAAACGTGACAGAGAATTCTGCCGAGCAATCAGATGTTGCTGATATTGATGTTGAGGGTATCAAACGGTTAATTCCGCATCGCTATCCGTTTCTTTTGGTTGACCGTTTGACGGAAATTAAAAAAGGCGAAAGTGCGATTGGTATCAAAAACGTCAGCATTAATGAGCCTTTCTTCCAAGGCCATTTCCCTGCCCGGCCGATCATGCCAGGGGTTTTGATCATTGAATCTATGGCGCAAACAGCGGGCTGCCTGGTGTTGTGTAGTTTAGATACTGATGCCCGCGATAAGTTGGTGTATTTCATGAGTGTGGACAATGCACGTTTTCGACGTCCGGTTGTTCCAGGCGACCAGGTCCGGATCATTGTTGAGCATCAACAAAGCCGGGGAAATGTTTTTAAGTTTAAAGGGCGAGCCATGGTCGATGACAAACTCTGTGCAGAAGCAACCTTTGCCGCCATGATTGTTGATAGCCCGGAATGAGCTCGCAAATTGAAACGGACACTGATCCGAAAGTGACAATGATACATCCAACTGCGATCGTTGACCCAGGCGCTATTATTGGTGCTGGTGTTGAGATTGGTCCCTACGCTGTGGTTGGTGACGCTGTGGAACTGGCGGATAATGTCGTCTTAAAATCGCATGCTGTTGTCCATGGGCGGACTTATATTGGTGCGCGCTCCGTCATTTATCCCTTCGCCTCAATTGGCCATGCGCCGCAAGATTTAAAGTTCAAGGGTGAACCATCGGCGTTATTGATTGGTGCCAATAATACTATTCGCGAGCATGTCACCATGAATCCCGGAACCGAAGGGGGGGGCATGGTCACACGTGTGGGCGACAATGGCTTATTCATGACCGGCTGTCATATTGGCCATGATTGTCAGGTTGGCAATGGTGTGGTGTTTGCCAATAACGCCACACTTGCGGGTCATGTAATTGTTGAAGATCAAGCATTGATTGGTGGTCTCGCGGCTGTCCACCAATTTGTGCGGATTGGCCGCTTGGCAATGGTTGGTGGTATGACAGGCGTCGAGCGTGACGTGATTCCCTATGGCTCGGTCATGGGCGATCGGGCGCGACTTGCCGGGCTTAATTGGATTGGCCTGCAAAGACAGGGCTTTTCACGGACGGTTATTCACGGACTGCGACAGGCGTTTAAAGAATTGTTCTCTGGTGAGGGGACGTTTCAAGATCGTGTCGCTGCGCTGGATGCTGCCACAACACGCCCTGGGCCTGAGCGTGATATTCTTGACTTTATCCTTGCGGAGAGTGATCGGGCGATCTGCCAGCCGCGCCCTGGGGACTGAATTTGACCGCCGCCGGACAGCAGCAGGGTAAAGTTGGCATCCTCGCCGGGGGGGGGCATTTACCGGCAAGATTGGCCGCGCGCTTAACAGAACAGGGCAGGGCTGTCTTTATAGCCGCCTTCGAAGGCCATGCAGACCCGGACCTACTTGCGGGCTTTAACCATCAATGGACCCGCCTTGGGCACGCACAGCAAACGATCGATCTTTTGAAACAGCAGAATGTTGGCGAAGTGATCTTGATTGGCTCGGTTGGACGGCCGAGCATCAAAGAATTACGCGGCGATGCACGATTTATGAAATTAATCCTCAAAGCGGGCATGAAAGCGTTTCGGGATGACGCCGCTTTGTCCATTATCACCGCCGAACTTGAGGGCGAGGGTTTTGTTGTTCGCGGCGTTAACGACTATTTAAGTGATCATTTAGCGCCTGCTGGACAGCTTGGAAAGCGCTCACCCCTTGCGGTGTCCAGCCGCGATATTGACCGGGGGCGTGAGGTTTTAAACAGCTTGTCCGCGAGTGATGTGGGTCAGGCCGTGGTGATCCAAGAAGGGGTTGTGCTTGGTATTGAGGCGATTGAAGGCACAGATAATCTGATTCAGCGCTGTGCTGCGTTAAAAAGGGCCGGTCCTGGTCCTGTTTTGGTCAAATTATGTAAACAAAATCAAAGTCGGCGCGTCGATTTGCCGACAATCGGGCCGCAAACGGTCGAATATTCAAGGCAGGCAGGTTTTGCCGGGATTGCGGTGCAGGCTGGTGGCTGCATGCTGGTAGATCGTGATGTGCTTATCCAGCGGGCTGATGCGGCAGGATTATTTATCTGTGGCATTGATGGCATGCAGAATGACAGCCGGTAATCAAACACAGGTGGCAGATGACACCATTCAGCCGCGGATATTCATCATCGCAGGTGAGCCATCGGGTGATGTTATTGCGGCTGAAATCATGGCGGCGCTGGGCGCGCAATCCCCGCAAATGATCCAATTTGCAGGCATCGGTGGTAAGAATATGGCCGCCGTTGGGCTTCAATCACGTGTTGATATCAGAGAACTATCGCTTTTTGGAGTCTTTGAGCTATTGCCGCGGTTGCGCCGATTGCGGCAAATCCGTGATGAAACATTGGCAGCAATTGCGCAGTTTCAGCCTGACATAGTGCTCACCGTGGATAGTAAGGGGTTTGCGTTTTCACTGGCCCAGAAACTTGCGCGGCATCGCGGCACGGGGGACAGGCCGCACATAATGCATGTGGTGGCGCCAACCGTTTGGGCCTATCGGCCCCAGCGCGCCCGCAAGATTGCAGGTTTTTTAGACCATTTGCTGGTCTTGTTTCCCTTTGAGCCGCCGTATTTCACCGTTCATGGCCTGGCAACGAGCTTTATTGGTCATCCGGCCGCTTATCGTCCGAAGGGTGATGGCGTAAAGTTTCGATTGGCCCATGGCCTGCCCTTAGACGTCCCCGTATTAGGGCTTTGTCCCGGCAGTCGACAGTCTGAAATACAGCGCCTCCTGCCTGGGTTTTTGCAAACGGCGAAACTTTTAATATCTCAAAATACGGCGTTGAGGATTGTTTTGCCGACCGTATCAGCGGTGGCCGATGGCGTTCAGGCGATGGTTGCTGAAAGTGGCCTTGAAATTACAGTCCTGGTGGATCAACCAAGCGCAAGTGATGCCTTTGCGGCCTTTAACGTTGCTTTGGCAGCCTCTGGAACCGTAACCTTAGAACTGGCCTTGGCCGGCGTCCCGAGTGTTGTTGGTTATCGGGCAAATTTATTGACGGCTTTTTTGGCAACCTGTTTCGTCGATCGAAATGCGGTTGTTTTGAGCAATAAGATTTTAGGGCGTCAAGTCCAACCGGCCTTTTTCCAATGGCAGTGCACACCAAAAAACCTTGCTGCGGCGGTGACAGCGTATTTTGCGGATCCTCAAACCGCTGTCGTCGCGGCGGAGATTGCAGACCAATTACGGGCGGCATTACAGGTCGATAATGGCCTGCAAACGACAGCTGATGCAGCGGCCAAGGTCGTTTTGACAGCTTTACAGAGTGTGTCCCGGGCATAAAAATGGGCGGCAAAAGCCGCCCATTCTGGTATTTATATCTGCTTCATACGGTCGCTTATTTGCGTGCATCAAGCGGCACATAAGGCCGTGCCTCTGGACCGGTGTAAAGCTGCCGGGGACGGCCAATTTTTTGGCCAGGATCTTCGATCATCTCTTTCCATTGGGCCACCCAACCAACGGTTCGGGCAACCGCGAAAAGCACGGTGAACATGCTCACAGGGAAACCCATTGCTTTCAAAATGATGCCTGAATAGAAATCAACATTCGGGTAAAGCTTTCGGGCGACGAAATACTCGTCTTCCAAAGCGAGTTTTTCAAGCTCCATTGCCAGATCCAGCAAGGGATCTTCAACGCCTAATTCGGCAAGCACCTCGTGGCAGGTTTCCTGCATCACCTTTGCCCGTGGGTCGTAGTTCTTATAAACCCGATGACCAAACCCAAACAAGCGGAACGGATCATCCTTATCGCGGGCTTTCTGAATGTATTCAGCGATTCGGTCCTTGTGACCAATCTCGGTCAACATATTGAGAACCGCTTCATTGGCACCGCCATGGGCAGGGCCCCAAAGGCTGGCGATACCGGCAGCGATGCAGGCAAAAGGATTTGCCCCTGATGATCCCGCCAAACGTACCGTCGAGGTTGACGCGTTCTGTTCGTGATCTGCATGCAGGATGAAGATACGGTCCATCGCCTTCGATAATACCGGATTCATCTGATAGGTTTCAGAAGGCACCGAGAACATCATATGCAGGAAGTTTTCCGCATAGGTTAGGTCGTTCTGTGGGTAATTGAATGGCTGGCCAATCGAGTATTTATAGGCCATCGCCGCAATTGTTGGCATTTTGGCAATCAGCCGGAATGATGCCACCATCCGCTGATGGGGATCATAAATATCAAGACTGTCGTGGTAAAAGGCAGAAAGCGCGCCGACCACACCGCACATGATCGCCATCGGGTGGGCATCTCGGCGGAAACCACGGTAAAAATTACTCAGCTGTTCATGCAACATGGTGTGATAGGTCACATCATGGTCGAATTTGGCTTTTTGCTGGGCGTTAGGTAACTCACCATTCAAAAGTAAATGCGCAACTTCTAAAAAATCAGCTTTTTCGGCTAAATCGTCGATTGCATAGCCGCGGTGCAACAATATGCCTTGATCGCCATCAATAAAAGTAATCGCAGAATCACATGATCCCGTCGAGGTAAACCCCGGGTCATAAGTGAAATATCCAGTGTCTCCATATAGACGACGAACGTCAATTACGCTTGGCCCGACAGAGCCATCAAATACAGGTAAATCAAAGCTTTGCCCTGAGTCGTTATCAGTGAGCGTAAATGTTTTTGAAGCGGCGTTACTCATATGAAATCCTTTGTCCGTTATCAAAATATTCGGCGGCGAGGAAGGACAGACCGCACTTCGAATGTGATATTACCCTTTAGTGTGCAGTGCCGCAAATATCATTAAGCCGGGCGGTTGTTTCGGCGTTGCCAAGCGCGGCCATCACCTCAAAAATGCCCGGCGAGGCTTGACCGCCAGTTAAAGCCGCGCGCAACGGTTGCGCAACAGCTCCCAGTTTAACCTCCTGTGACAGCGCAAAAGCACCAACCAGCGCTTTTATGCTCTCAAGAGTCCAGTCGGTCAGTGATGCCAACTCGGTATTCAGTGTCGCCAAAAGCGCACAAGCATCATCCGTCAGCAGTTTTTGAGCCTTATCATTAACGGGTATTGGTCGATTAATCACCAAAAAATGCGCACTGTCGGCAAGCTCTGTTATTTTTGTCGCACGTTCACTCAACTCTGGCAGCAGTGTTTTGATCCGCTGCATGCGGTCGTCATTCAGATCGACCTCAGGCAAAGCACTGATCAGTTGTGGCTTAATTGCAGCGATCAAATCATCACATGACATCGCCCGCAAATAATGCCCATTCAAGTTATCCAGTTTGGCAAAATCGAAGCGGGCGGCAGCCCGGCCGACAGCATCAAGGTCAAACCAGGTGACAGCATCGTGCCGGCTGATGATTTCGTCATCACCATGCGACCAACCAAGGCGCAGCAAATAGTTATTCACGGCATCGGCCACATAACCAAGATCACGATAGGCATCGACACCGAGCGCGCCATGGCGCTTCGAGAGTTTGCCACCATCGGCTCCATGAATCAGCGGGATATGGGCAAATTTTGGTAACGCCCAGCCCATTGCCTTAAATACTAAGCTTTGCCGAAAGGCATTGTTCAAATGGTCATCGCCACGGATCACATGGGTGATGCCCATATCATGATCATCAACGACCACCGACAACATATAGGTGGGGGTACCGTCGGCCCGCAGCAGGATCATATCGTCAAGCTGCGCATGGGCGACAACGACTCGTCCTTGGACCAAATCATTGATCACCATCTCGCCGCCATCCTGCGGTGCTTTCAGGCGGATAGCGGGGGCCACGCCAGCAGGCGCATCAGCGGGGTCTCGGTCGCGCCAACGACCATCATAACCGGGTGCGCGGCCCTCGCTTTTCGCTGTTGCGCGCATTTCTGCCAATTCTTCCGCCGAGGCATAACAATAATAGGCTGTCCCTGCCTCAAGCATTTGCTGGGCAACCTCGGCATGCCGCTGGCGGCGCGTAAATTGAAAAACAGCGTCTTCGTCACCAGACAGGCCCAGCCATTCCAAACCATCAAGAATTGCCGCCACGGCCTCAGGTGTTGAGCGTTTGCGATCTGTATCTTCAATACGCAGCAAATAACGGCCCCCGTGATGGCGCGCAAACAGCCAGTTAAACAGCGCTGTGCGGGCACTGCCAATATGCAGAAAACCGGTCGGTGAGGGGGCAAATCGTGTAACAACTGTCATTTTATTGCACGCTTGATAAGATAGGTTAAAGCTGAAGCTAAGGCTCGGTTTTTGATTGCAAGCGCGGTGTAGCATATTGCTGCGCCGACGGCGAGTGCTGGGAGAAAGATTTGACCTTTCAGCGGCAGTTCATCGATGAATTCATAGCTCAAAGCGCCGCAGAAGGTGAGCGCCGCATCCTCTGGCTGCCTGTATTCCTGGCCATCGGTATCGCTGGCTATTTTGCTTTGCCGGTCGAACCAGCACCCGTTTTGATCGTTATTCTTAGCCTGCTGGTAGCTGTATTATTGGCGATCAGTTGGCGGTTTCCGGGGCAAGGTGTCTGGACGGTGTTTGTCGCCGCTGTGCTGCTCGGGGTGGTGGTCTCTGCTGCCGCAACGTTGCGGGCAAGTGCGCCGATTTTATCAAAGGCTGGTTGGTACGATGTCCAGGGCCGGATTAGCGCCATTAATCGTCATGGAAAGGGCTGGCGTTTGCGCCTTGATCATGTCCAGCTTGGCGCAGTACCCGCTGACGCCACGCCGCGTTTCATTCGGGTTCGGGTCCATAAGAATAGCAACGGTTTGGCAATTGGCGATATCATTCACGGGCGGGCCATCCTGCGCCCACCGCCGCCGCCGGTGATGCCCGGAGCCTTTGACTTTCAGCGCAATGCTTTTTTTAAACAAATTGGCGCAACAGGTGTCCTCATTGGCGAACCGACGGTCACAGATACGCCAGCGACAGAGGGGTTTTTGCAGACCATTCAGGCAGGCATTGAGCGCTGGCGGGTTGCGGCCGCGCTGCGGATTGAGGCGCAGATGCCAAGCGTGCCAACAGCAGGGGTCGCAGCTGCGTTGTTGGTTGGCAAGCGCGGGGCTTTAGATCCTGTCACGCTGGAGAATATTCGGGCCGCAGGCTTGGCGCATATATTGGCCATTTCGGGTCTACATATGGGCATGGTGGCAGGGTTTATTTTCTTTATTTTGCGTGCTGGCTTGGCGGCTTTGCCAGGCGTTGCCTTACGCTGGAATATCAAGAAAATTTCTGCCTTTGCTGCTTTGCTTGTGGCGGCAGTGTATCTTGCCCTTTCAGGCGCAGCGCCGCCCGCAGAGCGGGCCTTTTTAATCATTCTGCTTGCGTTAGTAGGGATCCTCACAGATCGGGTCGCGCTCTCTATGCGGTCTTTGGCGTTGGCAGCAGGTTTACTTCTCTTGGTGAGCCCAGAGATTTTGCTGGGGCCAAGTTTTCAGATGTCTTTTGCGGCTGCCATTGCTTTGGTGGCGCTCTATGAATCGCCATGGTCTAAAACCCTTAGACAGCGCCAATTTCGCCAGCATGGAGCGGTTTTGTGGCGGGCCGTTAGTGCCGTATGTTGGTATATCATGCTGCTGGCGCTCTCATCATTGGCGGCGAGCTTGGCCACCGCACCCTTTGTTGCCTATCACTTCCATGAACTATCGTTGGTGGGGGTTGTGGCCAATTTATTGGCTGTTCCCCTGACCGCCTTTTGGGTCATGCCAACCGGTGTTCTGGCGTTATGCGCCATGCCGTTTGGCCTGGAATCACTGCCTTTGACGCTTATGGGCATGGGCATACAGGGGATTTTAAACATTGCGGATAGTATTGCGGATTGGCCGATTGCGGTCTTTCGGTTGCGAACGCTTGGCACGGGCGGCGTTATTTTGTTTTCTCTGGGCGCGTTATGGCTGGTGTTGTGGCAGCGTCGACGCCGCTACTTAGGCATTCCGGTTGGATTGCTTGGATTGCTGTGGGCAGCTGCAGCACCGCCGCCAGATATTCTGGTTTCTGGTGATGGCCGTCTGGCCGCTGTGCGGCTGACGGGCAGCCGTCATGCGATTGCGATTTCAAGCGTCACTGTGGGCCGCTTTACAGCCACCAAATGGCGGCAAGCCTTAGGGGTAAAGGCAGAGGCCATAACACGCTTTCAATCCGCCGGAACCTTGCTGGAGTGCGATGATCTCGGCTGTGTGTTCCAGGCAGACCAAACCCGGGTTGGATTTAGCAGAAGCCCCGCAGGGCAGGATGAAGATTGCCAGAATGTGGATATTTTGATTTCGCCGCATTTTCCGGTCTGGCGGCCGTGTGCGGGACCAACCCTGGTGCTTGATAGTCGCGATTTTTTAAGCCATGGGGCGCATGCGATTTGGTTAAACAAGGACCAATTTGTTGTCCGAACGATTGCCAGTGAACGCGGTCAACGTCCGTGGACAGGCAGCAATCGCTAAAACCCTATGTTGATGTGGTTTGCCTGACAGGGCGCATTTAGGACTGCGATTTGCTGTAAATTGGCGTATGAACACGCCGCAAGCTGCATGTCGCAGTTAACGGAGGTCTGCGCTAATGGATTGGCAGGATGATGGCATTATTTTGTCAGCGCGTCGCCATGGGGAAAGCGGTGTCATCGCGGTTTTACTGACAGAAACCCATGGCCGTCATGCGGGCATGGTGCGCGGCGGTACTTCTGCGAGTAAGCGCGGGATTTTGCAAACGGGCAATCTGGTGCGGGCCGAATGGCGGGGCAGATTGGCGGAGCATTTGGGCAGCTTTACGCTCGATCCGATTGGCGCGACCGCTGCCCAGGTGATGGACTCGCCTTTAAAACTGGCTGGCTTATCGGCGGCCGCTGCGGTTGCAGAACAAAGCCTTCCTGAACGTGAGCCGCACCAACGAGTCTATGATGGCTTTGCCGCCCTGATTAACATGCTGGGGATGGATGAATTGGGAATAGCGTGGGTCGCTGCCTATGTGCGCTGGGAGCTTGGTTTGCTGGCTGACCTTGGTTTTGGTTTGGAACTTGAAAGCTGCGCGGCGACCGGCGCGGTTGATGGCCTGATCTATGTGAGCCCACGAAGTGGCCGGGCTGTATCGCGGGCGGCTGGTGCGCCGTATCACGATAAACTGTTATGGCTGCCAAAATTCCTGGGCGGCGCCGATTATCCAGGCGATGAAGCGGATGATGGCGTTGACGAAGATATCAAACTAAAGCGTGATTTGGCGGCTGGGCTTGCCCTCACAGGGTATTTTCTGGAGACCCATGTTTTCGCCGTTCACAACCAAACAGCGCCGCCTGCACGGGCAAGATTTGTTGAAAGATTTAACCGATCCGATACAATATACGGGGGAGTCTAAAAACATGACCACAACACTTGTCCCGGATAGCGAGCCGGCCATTCAAAATCGTTCGCTCGCAGATGCGTTGAGCGAACGTTATCTTGCTTATGCACTGTCCACCATTACCTCGCGCTCGCTGCCAGATGTGCGTGATGGCTTGAAGCCTGTGCATCGCCGGTTATTGCATGCGATGCGGCAATTGCGTCTGGGGCCAAACGAAAGTTTCAAGAAATCGGCGCGTGTTGTGGGAGATGTGATGGGTAAATACCACCCCCATGGTGATGCCGCGATCTATGATGCCATGGTCCGTTTGGCGCAGGAATTCGCACAGCGCTATCCGCTTGTCGATGGCCAAGGCAATTTTGGCAATATCGACGGCGATAATGCTGCCGCCATGCGCTACACTGAAGCGCGGATGACAGCGGTGGCCGAACGCTTGCTGGAAGGGATTGATCAGGATGCTGTCAATTTCCGGCCAACCTATGACGGCTCAGATGAAGAACCCGTGGTTTTGCCGGCGAATTTTCCCAATCTTTTGGCCAATGGTGCCCAGGGCATCGCTGTTGGCATGGCGACCTCGATCCCGCCGCATAATGTGGACGAGATTTGCGCTGCCTTATTGCATTTGATCAAGCATCCAGGGGCAGCAATTGAGACTTTGACCGAATTTATACAGGGCCCCGATTTCCCAACAGGCGGTGTGCTGGTTGAGCCGCAAGGTTCCATTTTAGAGGCCTATCGAAGCGGTCGTGGCGGTTTTCGGCTGCGGGCCCGCTGGGAGGTTGAAAAGGGCAAGGCGGGAACCTATCAAATCGTGGTCACTGAAATTCCTTATCAGGTGCAGAAATCACGTGTGGTTGAGAAAATTGCTGAGCTGTTAAATGCCCGCAAGCTGCTGATGCTTGCCGATGTGCGTGATGAGTCAGCGGCGGATATCCGCCTGGTGCTGGAGCCAAAGAGCCGAAATATTGACCCTGAAGTGTTGATGGAAAGCTTGTTCCGGCAGACAGATTTGGAAAACCGGGTCTCGTTGAATATGAACGTGCTTGATAGCGATGGTGTGCCGCGGGTGATGCCGTTGCGCGATTGCTTGCAGGCGTTTTTAGATCATCGCCATGTGGTGCTTCAGCGCCGCTCGCAGCATCGTTTGGCCAAGATTGAGCACCGTCTTGAGGTTTTGGCAGGCTATTTGATCGCCTATCTCAATATTGACGAAGTTATTCGCATCATCCGTGAGGAAGATCATCCAAAAGCTGACATGATGCGCCGCTTTGAGCTGACAGATGTGCAGGCTGAAGCGGTGTTGAATATGCGTTTGCGGGCACTTCGAAAGTTAGAAGAAATTGAAATTCGCAAAGAGTTTGAAAAACTCACAGCAGAGCGCGACGACCTGAATGATTTATTGGGCGATGAGCCGCGCCGGTGGAAAGTTATTGGCCAGGAAATTCGCGCGTTGCGAAAGGATTTCTCGATTTCGACAGAGCTTGGCCGTCGGCGGACTGACATTGGTGGCCCACCCAGCGACATTGTTGTGCCTCTAGAAGCCACAGTTGAACGCGAACCGATTACGATCGTCTGTTCTGAAAAAGGCTGGGTGCGGGCCATGCGTGGACATGTGGGTGCCGATGTGGACGTGAAATATAAAGAAGGCGATGGACCGCGCTTTAAATTCCATGCCGAAACCACGGATAAGATATTGTTGTTTGCCACTGATGGGCGGTTTTACACCATCGGCGCTGATAAATTGCCAGGGGGCCGGGGGAATGGTGAGCCATTGCGCCTGCTGATTGATCTTGGCGATAGCGCCGATATCGTCACCCTAGGTATTTATAAAGCCGATGAGAAACTATTGGTTGCCAGTGACGATGGCCGGGGTTTCTTGGTTGCGGCCAAAGACGTAATTGCACAAACCAAAAACGGCAAGCAGGTTCTCAACCCAGCAGATGGTGCAAAAGCAGCGATTTGTCTGCCTGTTCACGCTGAGGACGATCACGTTGCTGTGGTTGGTAGCAACCGTAAATTACTGGTTTTTGCCTTGACTGAGTTGCCAGAGATGACACGCGGTAAAGGGGTTATCCTTCAGCGCTATAAAACCGGCGGTAAACTGGCAGATATCAAAGTTTTGCGGCTGGCGGATGGCTTGTCTTGGACATTGCAAGGCGGGCGGAACCGCACGGCGACAGAATTGGCCGATTGGTTGGCAAAACGCGCCAGCGCCGGACGTTTGCCGCCAAATGGTTTCCCCCGTCCGCCGCGCTTTACTTAAGGGCGCCAACGAACGGGATGATTTACGGACGTCGCCAAGGTTTCAGGCGGCTATTTCGGGCCAAAGAAATGCTGGTTATGGGCCCCAAGGTCAGGGGCCGGGCCGCGTGGCTTTACGACGGCATTATCAAAGCGGTAGGGAGCCATGCTCACCTTGAACCGACCCGCGCTATCTTCAACCTCGGCCATCACGCCGCGATGTTGTGTCTGGGGATCTGCTATCGCCTCGCCGATTGGCCGATAGCGCGAGCAGGGAACGCCAGCGGTAACCAGAATATCCTCACAATCCTTAGCGGAACGCTGCAAGGTCCAGCTATCCATGGCGGCGTATAACTCACCCCAATGATCGCGGCGGGCGAGGGCGGTTACAAATCGAGGGTCGCTGATCCACTCCTCATGGCCCATGGCCCGGGCCATTTCCTCAAAGTTTTTCTGTGTTATCGGGGTGATGATGACAAACCCATCTTTGGCCTGTGAGGGGCCGTAAAAATTCCGTTTTTGCTGTTGTGGGAATTGCGCAAACTGGCATTCAATAAGCAACAGATTGATCATGCAATCCATCAAGGCCACATCAATGAAACAGCCCTTACCATGTTTTAATTGCCCAATGATGCCGGTCTGAATAGCCCCAAAAGCGTGGCTTGCGGCCAAAACGTCAGCAATGAAAATACCGTTGTTTGGGGGCTTGCTGGCCTCTGTTTGACAGTCCATCATCGCAAGATCATAGCCGCTGCCGGCATGGACCATTGGCGCGTAGGCAGGTTCATGGGCGCGCGGACCTGTTTGTCCAAAGCCAGAGATGGCACAGTAGATCAGTTTGGGGTTGCGCGCTGCGAGCGTGGCGTAATCAAGCTTGAGGCGGCGCATGACACCCGGGCGATAGTTTTCGACCAGAATATCGGCACTATCAATTAAGCTGAGAATGCGGGCATGATCGTCTGGGTTTTTAAGATCCAGAACCACGCTTTTTTTTCCGGCGTTCAATTGGCCGAAATAGCTGCTTTGTCCGTCCCGCATGGGCGGGGTTGTGCGCATGTGATCGCCGCCCGCCGTTTCCACCTTAATCACCTCTGCGCCACAATCTGATAGGTGGCGGGTGCATAAGGGGCCAGCAATAATGGTGGTAAAATCAATTACCCGCAGGCCCGCAAGCGGCCCATCAGCTGCAATAGTCGTCATCGTCAATATCCCTTTAATTTTGTGATTCGGCGTATTTGCCGGCCAATTGCGGGGTGAATGCCCCAGGCAGGCCCTTTTCAGCATGCTGTCGCCGGGTATCGCGGCCCCAGCTGCGCTGCAAGGGGTCACTGACGTTAATTGCCAGACGACCAAGACCCTCAATCTCCAGTTCGATTCTGTCGCCATCTTGAAAACTGTTCAGCCCGCGATGATTGGTGCCAGTGGCCAGAATATCGCCAGCTTCCATCGTATGAATAGAGCTGACCCAGGCAATTGATGTTGCGATGTTATGGGCCATGTCATCGGTATTGAAATCTTGTTTTATCGCGCCGTTGTTCCACAGCTTGATCTTGAGGTTTTGCGGATTTGGCACTTCGTCAGCGGTCACCAGATAGGGGCCAATGGGCGCAAAGCTGTCACGTGATTTAGCTTGAAAGAAAATATTCCTTTCTGGCGGTAGGCCCCGCGCTGAGCCATCAATAAAGTTCATATAACCAAACACATGGGACATGGCGTCAGCCACAGCAACATTGCGCGCGGTTTTGCCAATAACCAAGGCTAATTCAGCCTCGCCTTCGAAAATCTTGGCGGGCGCATCAGGTAAGACCATTGTGTCTTCAGGGCCAATAATGGCGCTGGGACTTTTATGAAAACCGTTAATTGGTGCGGGCACCTCAAGCGTGCCGTCTTCCATGTAATTGACAGCCATACAATCAATCTGCCGGGGCCGGGGGATGGGCGGTAACAGTTTAACGCTGTCTAAGGCGACGGCAGGACTTGTTCGCAAGCTCGCGGCAAGATGATCCTTTATGTCCTCAAAGACGGGAATAACGGCCAAAATAAGATCGCGGCGATCGCGATGCGGCAGGTGGGAGACGGCAGCGGTTAAATCGACAACGCCGCGGTCTGTTAAGGCCCCGAGCCGATCATCATTAAAATAAATAAATTTCATTCTATAAATGCTCCCTCATTCGTGTGACTTGACCGGCCTTACCATGGCTGATTTGTATTTATGCGTTAACCTAATTTTTCATATCCAATGCCGTAAATCCTAGGAGATTTTCTATGCAGCTTAATTTGACTGAAAAAACCGTCCTTATCAGCGGCGGCTCAAAGGGCATTGGCCTGGCGGTCGCGACGGCCTTTGCAGAGGAGGGGGCACATATCCATCTGGTCTCACGTAACCAAGACGATTTGGCCAAAGCGGCCGAAAGTCTGCGCCAGCGCCATCAAGTGGATGTGACGTTTTCGGCCCTCGATCTGTCCGACAGTGGTAACATTAAGCGCCTTCAAGAGGCCTGCCCCACGCCCGATATTTTGGTTAATAATGCAGGCGCAATTCCAGGAGGTGATTTGCAAGCTGTAGATGAAGAAACGTGGCGTGCGGCCTGGGATCTCAAGGTTTTTGGCTATATCAACATGACTCGCGCCTACATGGCCATGATGCTTCAGCGTGGCCAAGGGGTTATTGTCAACGTGATCGGCTTGGCTGGGGTGCGGATGGATGCGGGTTATGTCTGTGGGTCCACCGGCAATGCCTCCCTAGATGCCTTTACACGGGCGGTTGGCAGCAGTTCTATCGACCAAGGGGTGCGTGTTCTCGGGGTGCATCCGGGTGCAGTACAAACCGATCGCATTATTAACCTGATGAAAACACGCGCTGTTGACGACGGGAAAAATCCTGACGAATGGGCCAGTTATTTAACCAAGTTACCCCTCAGCCGGGCCATCAAACCACAGGAAGTTGCTGATTTAGTGTTGTTTTTAGCGTCTGAGCGGGCGTCTTACCTATCCGGGATCATGATCCCCATGGACGGAGGTATGAGTAATCGCGCCAGTTCATTTTAAAAATTACATGCGGCAAAGGTCCTTGTATGGCGATTGGGCGGTTGACGCTCTGGAAGGCTTGCATTAACAAAGGCCACTCTTTGTGGCGGGTGTAGCTCAGTTGGTTAGAGCGCTTGGTTGTGGCCCATGAGGTCGCCGGTTCAAGTCCGGTCACTCGCCCCACTTTTTTTCCGGCGGATTGCACGGTAAATTTTACCGCCGTTCGCAATCTTGGTGGTCCAACTTTGGACAACCAAAGCCGGGGAAAAGAGTGTTTGCCGCACGTAATCCCCGATGCATTGCCGATCTGCCTTAAAACACGCCGTTAAAATGCGGTTGGGCGCTTTCCATTTGTGT
>JBELLC010000106.1:0-10520 GCA_042088965.1 Nisaea sp.
TAAAAAAAGCTGCTGTTGTCGACGCTATCTCAGACTTGTTCGACGGTGCCATGACGCTCTCCCGTTGATCATCTCAGAGCAAGTGTTTGTTCCACCACCTCGACGATTTGTGGCTTTTGTATGCCAACATCTCTCATCAAATCGTCCTGACTACCATACGCCTTTGCAAAGATATCGGGAATGCCTAGTTTACGAATTTTTGGCAACTTGCCCTCTAAGCGTTCGATCAGGCAATCACTGACCGCACTGCCAAGGCCGCCAATCAGCGAGTGTTCTTCAACGGTCACAAGAAGCCTGCAGTCAGCAGCCAGGGCTGTCAGCATGTCCTCATCCAACGGCTTGACGGTTGGCAGATGCAAAACCCGCACCGCGTGGCCGCGCCCCGCCAAATCATCGGCTGCGGCCATGCAGCGGGTTGTTCCAACGCCTGTTGACACCAGCAAGACTGGGTCGGGGCCCTGATCATCGCGCAACAGCACCCCTTTGCCGATCTGAAAACCTGTTTGACCCGCTGTAATAATGGGGTCACCGCCTTTGGCCATGCGGATATAAATTGGATGTGGCCAATCCAGGGCGGCATTCATAAATCGCGTCATCTCCTCTGCGTCCGCTGGGCAGACAACGGTCATATTGGGCAAGGCGCGCATAATGGCAATGTCTTCAATCGCCTGGTGAGTTGGGCCTAAGGGCGCATAGACATAACCGCCGCCATTGGCGATCAAGCGCACCGGCAAATCATGCATGCATAAATCGACAGCGACTTGCTCATAACATCGCCGGGTAATGAAGGTGGCGATGGTATTTACAAAAGGGATATAACCATCCATCGCCAAGCCGGCCGCCATGCCGATGGTATGCGCTTCGGCAATCCCTTCCATGTAAAAGCGGTCAGGAAATGCTGTTTGCATGTCGCTGAGCAAACCCGGGCTGAGATCAGAGCCGATGAAGACCACGCGGTCATCACGTTTTGCCAGCTCATAGACCATGTTGAGACAGGTGCGGCGCATTATGCGTCTTCCAAAGCGGCATAAAGATCGGCATGAACCTCGACGGGCAGTTTTGACTTGTGATGCCAGCTGGGATCATGTTCTGCGAAAGGAATGCCTTTGCCTTTGACGGTATGACAAATCACCGCTGTTGGTTTGCCGTCGCAAAGCGGTGCCGCAGATAAAACCTGCTCAAGGGCGTCAATGTCATGACCATCAATTTCACGGGTTTCAAAACCAAAGGCCTGCCATTTGTCGCGCAGAGGTTCTAAATCTTGGATGACCGCTGTTGGCCCTGCGGATTGGATTTTATTATAATCAACAATTGCCACCAGATTATCCAACCGATGCTTCGACGCATTCATGGCAGCTTCCCAGACCGATCCCTCATTAATCTCACCATCCCCCATCACCACAAAGACGCGCGATGACCGCCGCCGC
Source organism: Nisaea sp. (assembly GCA_042088965.1). Taxonomy (GTDB): domain Bacteria; phylum Pseudomonadota; class Alphaproteobacteria; order Thalassobaculales; family Thalassobaculaceae; genus TMED26. Next base: position 1,428 of record JBELLC010000106.1, read on the forward strand.
ATACGTTGCGCAAGGGCCATGCCAACACCGATGGACAGGCCATGACCCAAGGCCCCTGTAGAGGCCTCGACACCGGGGATTTTGTCACGCTCTGGATGACCGCCAAGGATCGACTGGTGACGGCAAAAATCTGTCAGTTCACAAACATCGAAAAAGCCTTTATCGGCGAGTAAGGCATAGAGTGCCAAACAGCCGTGGCCCTTTGAGAGAATGCAGCGATCCCGTTCTGCCCACTCAGGGTTGTCGGCGCGATACGTCAGGACCGAATCGTAAAGAACCCGCAAGATTTCAATCAGCGACATGGTCGAGCCGATATGACCACGTTCACCGCCAATGAGGGCGTCAACGGTTAACCTGCGCAAGTAACGTGAGCGCGAATCAAGCGGTATTGCAGGCATGCTGCGGGCAAGGGCGATGGGATCAGCTGTCATGTCGATCTGTTGTTGTGGCCGAATATAGAGTTTGGTTGAGCGCGTTTTAAGCACATTGTTGATATACGCGAAGGCGCTCTCATTTGCACCGGATTTCGGTCGCCGCCGCATGAATTGTAATGACTGCGGCACGGTCCTGTTATGCTTTCAAGGTGCGGCCAATGGCTTCTGCGACCGGCTGCATTGCCTGCATCATTTCGGCAAATTGCTCAAAGCTCGAACATTGCAGTGGATCAACGGCGGCGTTTTTTGGATCAGGATGAACTTCCAACATTAGCCCGTCGGCGCCAGCGCCAATCGATGCCAACATCATCGAGCGCACCCAAGGCTGCCAAAACGTGGCATGGCTTGGGTCTGTCATCACGGGTAGATGTGTGACTTCTTGGGCGGCTGGGACAACTTGTAAATCCAGCAGAAAACGCGAGCTTGAGCGGTGTGTATGGTTGGCAACGACACCGCGCTCACAGAGTAAAATCGCAGGCGCCATGCCCAGGTTGTCATGTTCCAAGGCAATATATTCAGCCGCCATCAGCCAGTCCCGCAGAGAGGCACCATAACCGCGTTTTAGCATAACCGGCATGCCCTTTTTACCAACTTCTGTCAGCAGTGGGTAATTCTGCATATTTCGGGTGCCGATTTGCAGCATGTCGGTATGTTCGGCAACCAAATCAATCTTGTCGATATGCATGATTTCGGTAACCACCGGCATGCCGACAGCTTCGCCTGCTGCTTTTAACCACTCCAAGCCTTTTTCGCGGGTCTCAAAAAATTTCTCACTGCGATAGGGAAAGGTGAGTGGTTTGAAGCAACCAGCCCGCAAGAAATGTGCACCAGCCGCTTTCATCGCTTTGGCGCAGTCAAGAATCAGAGCCTCGGTTTCGGCCAGGTTTGGGCCAGCCATAACGGGAATTAAATCACCGCCAAACTCAATCCCTGCGCAGGTGAACTTGGTTTTATGATCAGGTGATGTCTTTGCCACCAAGGGAATTTTGCCAGCAATATCGTCATCGGTCAGGTCTTTTCCAGGGAATTTATTGTCGATGGTCATCATTCAGGTCCTTCATGGTCTACATTGCTGGGTGGTGAGCGCCTGCCCTGTCAACCTATGTACTGCTTTGCTGAAAGTCTGGCAAATTTTCGCCTCAATGGCGATCTAACATTTTGACGGCTTTAACCAATTGCTGGGCCAGAACGGTCTGCCGCTGCTGCTGATTTCCGGCCGCCTGTCGGCGCTGCCAGCGATCGGGCAGAAATTCATTTAAGATGATGAAACACCAGCGCAGACGATAGAGCGGCAATAAAATCTTTAGCCGCGTTGCAAACGCCGCATCTGGGCCGTCGCTGCTGCCAAAAATCTCAGTCAACGCGGTGCAAAACCGCTGGCCTTGATCATCGGTTAAATTCATCCCGGGGTGTAGCATGAAATCGGCAGCAATTTTAACAGGGTCATCCCAGCCAAAATATTCAAAATCAATAAACGTCAGACGGTTATCGGCAGTTTGAATGGCGTTGTGAAAGCCAAAATCAGAGGGGCTAAGGGTGCGAGCGGCGGCCGCCACGGGTGCTGAAAATGACCAATTCAACCGGTCGTAGGCCGCTTCGGCATCTGCGCGCCAGCGTGTCACCCGAGGGGCCAGCTGATGGCTCAAAAAAGCCTGAAAGTTGTGATCGGCGATGGCATCACGTTGCAAGCGCAGAAGCCGCTGGTTGATTTGCCGTACCAATTCTGCAGCCGACAAGCAGGCTTCTGATGCCAACGCCAGGGAGGCTGCGGCTGTCTGTGTTCGCAGCATCGACAGCTGCTTGATAAAGTCGACCGCCTGGTCAATGGCCAGCTCATCAACGCGCACCGTATTGCCCGCGCACCAGCTTAAAATAGACCTGTTTGCCGCAACGTCGGTGGCGATTGGGAGGGGAATATTGGTGATACCATTCGCCGCCATGAACTCTAGGGCGCGCCATTCTGTCAGCCGCCGGTCACGACCATCATCGGTCATGGCGGGATACGCTTTAAGGGCAAAATCCTGGGTATCGGTTGTGATTTTGAAAACGCCGGCATTGCCGCCGCCGTGAACCGCACGCAGCGCAATGTCTTGGCGCTCAAGCATATCTATCGCGGCGGCTTTGAGTGTCACCAAATGCTCAGTCATGGCCAAAAATCGATTGTTGAATGGTGGCCCAGTCGGCGCACAGCGTCACTGATTTGCGGGGTGCTGTGGGTTGTGGGTTAAACCAGATTTTGCGGGTATGCTCTGGGAAGTTTGGGGCTGTTAAAACTTTTTCCAAATCATCAATAAAGTAATCGAGGTTAAGGCTATGAATGCGGGCAATTTTAGCCTCCAATGTGGCCTCAAAAAATAGCCGTGAGGGCTGTACAGCGAAGCCCCGTGGATCAAAAAAACCCTGCTCATCCATCCAGCCTCGGGCAGCCGTGTGCAGATTGGTTCGGCTGTCATCGAAATGCCCAAACACCGTTTTATGGCTGACAATGAAAATGTCTGCTTGGTGGTCGCGGGCGGTGGTTAAGAAGTCGGCGACGCCAGGGATCAATTGGGCATCAACGATGCCACGGCCATAGGCTTGTCCTTGGATCGCCATCCAGAAGGTTTCGCCGGCAAGCTGGATCGCCGCTTGCTTGACGGCTTGCTTGCCGCTCACCGACACTGGCAGGCTAATCTCACGGCGTGCAGCTTCGGCAATCAAAACCTTGCCGAAAACCTGATCGTAATCGATCAAGGTGTTATCGAAATCCAGACCGACGCGCAGCGTCATCGTCTTTCCCTATTTCAGCATCGCGACAACCGCTTTGATCATTGAAATCTTATCAAGCGAATGTCGGTGACCAATAATCCCAACCTTCAGCGCGCCCGCGATATTGCCCATAAAACCCACTTGCCGCATCTCACCACCAGCAGCGACCAGAGGTGCTGTAATGGCCAAAAATGCATCCCCAGCGCCGACCGTATCAATGATTTTATCAGCAACAGCAGGGATCTGGCAAAGCGGTTCATCGGCGGCAAAAGCCAGACACCCATCTTTGCCCTGGGTGACAACAATTTTCGCACCCGGCAGCATCGCCGCCAGGCGATCTGTTAGCAAGCTTTCGATTGAGCCGGTTTTATTATGGGTCGCAAGACGGGCCTCTGGTGTGTCGATACACACGTAGTCGGCACGGGGAAATTTGCTGATCAGGTTAAAGCCAAAGTTACCACTGTTTGTCTGCGTGTTTACCGCGAGAAATTTTGCGGACGTGATTAAGGTATCAACGGTTGAGTCGGCAATCATACCATGACCAAAATCATTAACGATGATTAGGTCGTAATCGCCGCCACGCGCACGGATAAAGTCGTCAATCTCGGAACGCTGCGCCTCAGCCAAGGGTTGGTCATTCATGTGATAAACTTCGAAAATCTTTCGCATCTCACCGGCATCGACATAGCGTACCTTGCTCACTGTCGGCGCGTTTGGACGGGTGACGGCGTTCAAGCGAACGTTCGATTTTACCCGCTGTTCAAGGGAGGCCCCATGGGCATCATCACCAATGATTGTCAGCAAATCCACATGATCACAGATCGCCGCCGCATGGTTGGCTGTGGCAACAGCGCCGCCGGCAAAGACCTCAGCTGATTGATAGAGAGTCGCCACGAGGTTCTCTTTTGGTGTTTTATTCATCGGCTGGACATAGCGATATTCGTCCATAATGGCTTCACCAACCACGAGAACGCGTAAATTTGCAGCTCGATCAAGCAGATCAAGCAAGGGTTTTTCCTGTAGATCGTCGCGCATGATATCAATGAACGCGCGCGCGCTGGTGTCGAATGGATTAAGGTGACGATTGATCAGCGTTGAGGATGAAAAGGTAATATCGTCGGTAAAAATGATTTGCCCGCCATGCGCCTCAACCTGCAATTGTTCGGCGATAATTTTGCCGGTGACGTCATCCGCCGCTTGCGCATAATCTGGGCCCTTGACATAGGCGTCAGGCTTAACGCTCTCGATAATGGCTTCAGCGGTGGGTGCCTCATTGATCACAACCCAATCGACACACGCCAGTGCTGCGACCATCTCGGCGCGCATACCCTCACCAAACACAGGCCGTCCGGGTCCCTTGTTGACCAAGTGATCTGGGGTAATCGACACAATCAATATGTCGCCATGGCTGCGGGCTTCTTCTAGGTGCCGCACATGGCCCATATGTAAAAGGTCAAACACCCCATGCGCCAGCGCAAGACGTTTGCCATCTCGGCGTAAGTCATCGGCCACCAGCGCGATGTCTGACACTGTTTTGAGTTTATCAGCTGTCGTGATTGTCGCTGCCGGTTGAGGAGTTTCTGTCATGTTGGCTGCCATAGGTTAAAGTACCAAAAAGACGGTGAGAATCACCGCGATTTATCACCCACTACCACAACTGAATACGAGAACCCCGGGATCGGCGCAATCTCTATCCGCCCGCAAGCTGTGCTTGTAATGCGGTGCGTGTTGTTTTGATCACGGCCGTGAAGCCCGTGGCTTTGTCTTCGCGGGCAATATGTAAACTTGGATACCACGGCGATCTGCTCCCTGACCGAAACCAATACCAAAGCGGCGCTTTTTGCATGATCACAAAGCCGGGCCGTCCAAGGGCACCGGCCATATGGGCGTTAACACCGACAATGGTTACCACCGCGTCAACAGCGTTGATTTGCGCGGCCAAGCCATCAAGGTCGGCGGTCAGGTGAGGGGCTGGGTTTGGCCAGAGGTTCGTGATCCCGGCGGCGCGCAATTGGGCAATGTCCGCGCCATCGTCATTATATTGCAGGGACACGAACTGGGCGTCTGGAAGGGCCTCAAAAAGTGGTTTCAAATCCGCAAGGGGAATTGATTTCCGGCCACCTGTTCGGGGATTGCCGCTCCACCATGAAATTCCAATCAGCGGTCCAGCTGGCAGATCATTAAACTGTTTGCGGACCTCCGCGTAATGTTGTGCTGGTGGTGTCAGGTAACCGTTATGATGGGGAAAGTCAGTTGCGCGCCGGCGCAAGAAAAGGGGCAGTCGGATGCTCGAGCATTGCGCCGCAGGTTGGCGCTTTTGCAAGCGCGGATCTGGCGGTGTGGTGCGGGCAATTACCGTGACACCGTCCAAAGAGCGTGCAAATAACGCCACCAGGCGCGGCTCACATTCAAGGATCACGGGTGCCTTGGCCCGCTGGGCGGCTTCTTTCACCAGGCTGGCAAAAAGAATCTCATCGCCAACACCTGTTTCTCCCCAAATCAATAACGGGCCGTCTAGCGGCTGTCCTGTCCACAGAGGGAATTCTAATAAATGTTGCCGTGAGGTCTCATCTGGTTGCTGCCAATGGGCATCAAAATCAGCATAGCCACGATCAAAATCTGCCACGCTCAGATTAATCCAGGCGCGCATCCAGCGTGCACGCGCAGACTCCGGGTCAAGGCGCAATACCTCATCAAGCTGCGCTAATGCGGCGGTTGCCTCATCTTGTTCAATCAGGGCGGCGGCCAGATTGGCACGTATATCGGGACGATCTGGCTGCTGCTTGATTGCGGTGCGATAAAGCTGAATGGCTGCCGTGGCTTGGCCGTCGGCCTGCAAGATTGCACCTAAATGGTCATAGGCATCTGCGGGGGCATCTGCGGTGGTAATTGCCGATTTTAGAAATGCCAGCCGCTGATGTTCGACCGTCAGGGACAGGTTAAACCAATGTTGGCCAGCCGATGGTTGCAGCAGAGCGGCACGCTGGAAGTCAGTTTTGGCGGCGGCGCTATCGCCCTTATTCAGCTGGTGGCTGCCGCGGCCACTCCAGACGGAAGCTGCCCACGGGTTGCAATAAATCGCTTGCGCATGACCAATAGGACTGTGACGGCCGTCTTGCGTGGATAGGTGTGCCCATTCATGGATGCTTGCGGCATGGCTGGGGGCACAAAGGATCGCCCGCTTAAGCGGGGTTTGTGCGTTTCCATCATCGCCTTGGCGTCGGTGGCAGATGGCAATATTAAACCACAGTCGACCGTTATCCGTCATCTCTGGAATGAGACTTTGAAAGACTGCCAACGCTGTTGCCATATCGCCAGAGGCAATCGCCGAAGCGGCGGCCTTTTTGCGTTGGTCAAGCGTCGGCGTCGACATTGATCATATGTGTTGGGACATGCGGCACGGAATCCAATTCGCCACGTCCAAGTTGATCCAATATGGCCATTTGCTGCGGCAAGCAGATGGTATTTAAATCGTAGTTGTTGACGATGGTTTGGCGCGCCGCCTTGCCAAGACGGTTGCACAGCGCCGCGTCATCTAATAACCGGCAGACAGTTTCCAACATCTCTGTTGGTTTATGGAAATCAAATAACAAAGCGTTATCATCATGCTGCATCACTTCACGTACCGGCGGTGTTGAAGAAGCTGCGATTGTGCAACCAACGGACATGGCCTCCATTGATGACCATGACAACACAAAAGGATAGGTCAGGTAGACGTGAACCCGGGATATCTGCAAAAACTTGATGTAGTCATCATAGGGAATGCGGCCAAGAAAATGAACGCGGGAAGGCACAACATGATGTTTGGCGAGCATTGATTCGCGCCAGTTAGCAGCGTCTTCTGGTTTGCTGCCGTAACTGATTTCATCACCGCCAATAATCAGGATATGGGCCTTGGGACGCCGGCGTTGTAATTCGCCAACGATTTCCATGAAATGGTGAAATCCGCGGTAGGGCTCTAAGTTTCGCGACATATAGGTGATAACCTCATCATCGCGGCTTAACGTTTGCCCCGTTGGCAAATCAAATGTAACCGACGGGTTCGGTGCGCATTTCTGAGTGTTAATCCCGTCATGGATCACCGACATGCGCTCACGCATCATCGCGGGGTGTTGTTGCCATTGCCAAACTGTCGGAGCAATCAGGGCGTCTGCATCTAAGCAGGTCAACGCCATATGGGTGTTCCGCATGCGCGAGCGACACATTCGATCGTATGAAACATCTTCCTTTGTTTCAAAGTTGATGTCGCTGCCGACAGCACGGTAAAAGAATTCTGAAAATATTTGAGTGGGCGTATCGGGAAAAATCTCCTTCGTAAACAACGCTTCTCCCCAGCCTGAATGTGCGCAGATAACATCAGGCACAAAGCCTTGGCTTTTTAACTCCGTCAAAACCCGGGCGACAGCCTGCCCATACAGAATTTGCTCGTCGAGTTGATGGATGTAAACGTGGCCATGAGTCTTTGCCTCGCGCCCCAAATTATAGGTAATGCGGCGCACCCCCGGCAGGTTGATATCATTGCGCTTGGTGATGAAGATGACATCATGGCCAGCGGCCGCCATTTGCGGCGCCAGATGTTTAAATTGCCCCGGCATGTTCTGATGAATAAAAATGATACGCATAACGACAAACCTTTATTTTTTCTTTTGCCGATAGCGCAGAACAGGCGAGCTTGGCAACTATTTATGGCGTTGGTGCGTAAATATCGCCATTAAGAGGCCGGCATGCAACACTGGATTGGTTGGCGCACAGGCTGCACTGGTGTAGATAAATGCGCAAAGTTTTCATGACAACGGGCGGAAAAGATGAGCAATCGGGGTCAAATCGCAATTTTGGGCTGTGGCCGGGTGTCCAACCGATACCGCGAGGTTTTTCGTGATGAGTTGACGGATATTGCTGAAGTCGTCATGGCGGCAGATTTAGATGCAGATAAAAGTGCTGATTTTGCAGCCGAGTTTGGGTGTTCTGTTGGCCGCGGGCTGGATGATGTTATCGCCGCCCGGCCCGATTTGGTATGTGTCATGACCGAATCGGGTCATCATGCAGAGCACGCCTTGGCCTTACTGGATGCGGGCCTCAATGTGCTGGTCGAAAAACCGGTGGCCTTGCGGGTCGAAGACGCGGTTAAAATGCGTGAGATGGCTACGGCGCGCGGGGTTCTGTGCGCGGTGGTGAAACAGAATCGCTATAATCCGGCGATGCAGTTTTTGCGCCGGGCTGTTGATGATGGCCGTTTTGGTCGCCTGGTGACGGCTGGTGTGCGGGTTCATTGGTCGCGTGATCAATCTTATTATGATGATCCATGGCATGGACGTTGGGCGATGGATGGCGGCGTATTGACTCAACAGGCGATCCATCACTTGGACGGGTTACAATGGCTTGCAGGTCCGATTGCGCGAGTCTGTGCCAGTGGACAGGCGGTGTTGAACCGATTGGAGGCTGAGGATACGGCTGTGGCCATCCTTCAATTTGAATCAGGCGCGCTTGGCACGATTGAGGCGACGACATCGGCGCGGCCGCGCGATTTTGAGGCTTCGCTGCACTTAGTGGGTGAACGCGCCTTGGCAAAAATTGGCGGTCAGGCGCTTAATCTTATTGAAACATGGGAGCCTGTGACACCAGCGGCGGGGGATGAAGATGTTGCCACCAGCTTCTCTCAGCAGGTGCCGTCAAGCTATGGGCTTGGCCATGGGCCGTTGCTCCGCGATGTGATTGATGCCGTTAAAAGCGGCGATCACCGGGCGATTATTAGCATTGATGAAGGCTTGAAATCGCTGCGCCTTGCCCACGCTCTCTATGCCAGCATGGAAACGGTGGGCTGGGTGGATTTGGCAGCGCAACCAATATCCGGGAAATTGGGCCTTGGGGCGGATGGAGGCGATTCATAATGTCGGCGGCTGGCGCGGGCAGC
>JBELLC010000107.1:0-10418 GCA_042088965.1 Nisaea sp.
CTCACTGTCGCGGTCAATCAGGTTTTCAAATTCACTGCCACGTCGCCAAATACCTCCGCCGTACCCCAAATGATGATTGGCCTGCCTGGCTCTGGGAAAACGGTTGCGATCGCCAAATTGGCGACAGCGGCGGTTGTCAACAAACAAGCCTTGACGGTAATCACCACCGATAGCGTTCGCGCCGGTGGTTATGAGCAATTGGCAGCATTTACCAATATTTTAAATGTCGATTTGTTGCGTGCTGATACACCGCAAACATTAATAGATGCAACGATGACAGGGACGGGTCATGCCCAATGCCTGATCGATAGCGCTGGGACAAACCCCTTTGATCGACAAGAATTTGATCGCCAACATTGTCTCATTCAAGCCATTCACTGTGCCCCTTGCTTGGTGATGACAGCCGGCGGCGATACTGGCGAGGCGGCGGAAATGGCAGAGGCTTTTGCCGCCATGGGCGCACAACGTCTGCTCGCAACGCAGCTTGATATCGCGCGGCGCATTGGTGCGGTTTTGGTTGCGGCCGATACCGGCAGCCTTATTCTGCAAGGCTTCACCGCAGGTGCCAGTGTGGCCTCCCCCCCACAACCGCTGAACGCGGTTTCCTTGGCACGTATCTTGCTTCCTCAAGATGAGAGCGAGCTTTCCCAGCAAAGCGCCGCATCTGACACGATCAATTCGCGAAGCGCCGTGGCATAAAATGCCGACGAAAAGGAACTTTTGACCATGACCACGCCCATCGCCAATCCCGGCGCCACACATCCCCCAGAGCCACGCGGCAAAAAGCTGATTGCCATCGCGTCAGGTAAAGGCGGGGTTGGCAAAACCTGGTTCTCCATCACATTGGCGCATAACCTGAGCCTGAAGGGTCGAAAAACCCTGCTATTTGATGCCGATCTTGGCCTGGCAAATGTTGATATTCAGCTTGGCTTGATGCCCCAACGTGATCTTGGCGGCGTCATTGATGGGCGGCTTTCCTTGAGCCAGGCAAAAGTCCATCTGAAAGAATATCAATTTGATATTATTGCCGGCCGTTCTGGTGCCGCGGCTTTATCCGCGCTTTCGCCAAACCGCTTGCTATCGCTTGGAAAGGACTTGGTAAAGTTATCTGAGAATTACGATCATACCATCATGGACTTAGGCGCAGGCATTGACCGTACGGTCCGCATGATGGCCAACCGCGCAGGCAAAGTCTTTGTCTTAACAACACCAGAACCAACGGCGTTAACCGATGCCTATGCGTTTATCAAGGTGACGGCCCAGAATGACCCAAATACCGATGTGCGCATTGTCGTCAACCAAGCAGAGTCGCGCGCCGAAGGGCAGCGCACCTATGAAACATTGCGCAAAGCAGCTGAAAGCTTCCTGAACATTACCCCAGCACTCGCGGGGATTATCCGCCGTGACCGCAAGGTCCCAGACAGCATTCGCGCACAAATCCCGTTAATGACGCGCCATCCAAGCTGCGATGCCGCCGAAGATATGTCGGCATTGGTCAACGGCTTACTGCGCACACCGTAAGCAATCCCCTCACGCTCAAGAAAGCCGCTTGCGGCGATCTTGCTGTTGCGCAATTTCATCTAAGATATTTTGCTCCAGGCGTTTTTCCTCACGTAACCGCTGTGCTGCTTGGTGGGCGGCTGTGAGTTCGAATTTTTTCAGATCAGCAAAGGCTGTCGCAACGGAGGCCCGCATAGCGTCCACATGAAAAGCGGCATCGCCATGGTCTTTTGCAAGCTTTTGGCGGCGGGCAATGGCAACCTGGGCAAAATTTGCATAGGCAAAACCTGTTTCCGTTGAGTGACCAATCATTGCTTGCTCGGCACGGATTTCATCTTCCAGCGCTTGCTGGGCCGCGACAATCCGCTCAACCTCTGCTTCTGCGTCGGCCAAGCCCCGCCGCCTCTCATCTAATTCCTGCTCATGCAGGCGAATTAAGCTCTCTAATTTCGACATTTAGACCATCCGCTCAGCTACTGATATGATCCGTTTAATCGGTTTCCGGCGGCACGCTCCCGCCAGGGGACGGCGTCTGATTCAAAATCTCCGCCAAGGTTTCATAACAATGCGCCAGGGCCGCAAATTCGTTTTTATCCTGTGCCAAAAACGCTTCAAGCGCTGGTTGATAGTGGATCGCTGCATCCACTTCTGGATCGCTGCCCTGCCGGTAGGCACCTAAGCGGATCATATCCGCCATATCCTCATAGGAGGCTAACAGCCTGCGCGCCCGCCGCACAAGAAGGTTTTCTTGCTCTGAATTACAATCTGGCATCATCCGCGACACGCTGCCCAAAATGTTGATCGCGGGATAGCGGCCACGATCAGCAATGGCGCGTTCAAGAATAATGTGCCCGTCAAGGATGCCGCGAACAGCATCTGAAATCGGCTCATTATGATCATCGCCCTCGACCAGAACCGTGAACAGGCCCGTAATTGATCCCTGCCCAACCAAGCCAGGCCCAGCGCGTTCCAATAATTTTGGTAACTCGGCAAACACTGTTGGCGTATAGCCTTTAGATGCAGGTGGCTCCCCAGATGCCAGGCCAATTTCCCGTTGTGCCATGGCAAACCGGGTAACACTGTCCATCATGCACAGCACATCTTTACCCTGATCACGGAAAAACTCTGAAATCGATAAGGTTAAATAGGCCGCTTGCCGCCGCATTAAGGGCGATTCATCGGAGGTCGCCACGACCACCACACTGCGCGCCAACCCCTCTTCGCCAAGGTTTTCTTGGATAAACTCTTGCACCTCACGGCCCCGTTCGCCAACCAAGCCGATAACGCTGACGTCAGCTTCTGTAAACCTGGCCAACATCGACATCATGATCGACTTACCGACACCAGAGCCGGCAAAAATCCCCATCCTTTGCCCTTGGCAAAGCGACAGGAATGTATTGAGCGCGCGCACGCCAACATCAATTTTGCCGCCAATCCGCGCCCGCAAATGCGGTTTTGGCGGCTGCCCCCGAAACGGATATCCCTGCACACCCGGCACCAACGGCCCCTTGCCGTCAACAGGCTCCCCAAGGGCGTTGACCACACGGCCCAGCCACGCCTTATCTGGGTAAACCACAGGTTCAGCATCGGTAATTTCAGCCCGGCTGCCAATCCCAATACCTTCCAGCGACCCAAAAGGCATGGCCTGCACACGGCCATCTTTAAAACCAACAACCTCACAGCTGACACGTGTTTGGCCGCGTCCCTCAAGGAAAATACGGTCACCGATTGACAGCGCCCGTTCAACGCCGCCAATTTCCACCATCATGCCAAGCACGCCTGTCACCCGGCCATATAACCGAAAGGCCGAAATTTGGTCAATTTCAGCAGCGGCGAAGTGTAAAGGCGAGACCATCACGAGTCCTCTTTGGGGCATATGATGGCATCAGTGTAGCACATTTAGATGGGGCGTTAGCGTTTCATCACCGCCAGAAAGGTTTTTGTGCCTCATCCAGTGCCTGCCGCTTTTCCAGACCAATGTCGGCTAAGAGATGCTTATTCAAGTGCGCCACGTGCTGCCGAAATATCCAACGCCGCCACCAAAGCCGCAATAGCTGAGATACAACTTTCAAAGACCGCTGCGTTTTGGTCGTCAACGTCACACCAAAGCGTTGATTTTCACGAACCAGTAATTGATAACCGTCTGTAAAGAAGACATTTTCCATCTTCTGCTCCTTTTCAATCAAAGCCATTTGTGTTCGGTTCACGGCCCTAAAGTGACGCGCCGTTGATTTCTATCATTGATTTTAATTAGGCTTTAACATACCTATTTAAAAGCGATCTTTTTTCATCCTAATCATAAGAAATAATAATCGGAGAAAAGCAGATGCGGCGCTTGCCCCCGTTAAATGCATTGAAAGCTTTTGAAGCTGCTGGGCGGCATTTGAGCTTTACCCGCGCGGCAGACGAGTTGTTTGTCACCCAGGCTGCCATAAGCCATCAAATTAAGGCCCTCGAAGAATTTCTCGGTGTGTCTTTATTCCGGCGACAAAATCGCAACTTACTGCTCACCGATATTGGCCAAGCCTATTTGCCGCCCCTGAGTAATGCTTTCGACACCATTGATACGGCCACCCAACGCTTGCAGCGCCAAGATCAAGCAGGCATTTTAAACATCAGCGTCCTGGGCAGTTTTGCCGCCAAATGGCTGGTCCCACGGCTCGGCCATTTTACCGACCTTCATCCGGATATTACGGTGCGCATTTTGGCCGATGATAAGATTGTCGATTTCAACCAAGAGGAAATTGACTTGGCAATCCGCTATAGCCGGATACCCGATTCAAATCTGCACTCAGAGAAATTTATGACAGAAGAGTTTTTTGTTGTTTGCAGTCCCCGTCTATTGACAGGTGCCACCCCCCTCAACACCCCAAAAGACCTTTGCCATCACACTTTATTGCACGATCAAATGCGCGAAGATTGGCAAATGTGGCTGGACCATGCGGGGGTCAAGGTGGAGCCGCGACGCAGCGTTGGTTTTTCACATTCAAACATGGTTTTAGATGCAGCCGTCGATGGCCTCGGCGTGGCCTTAGGGCGCAGCATTTTGGTTGCCGATGACATTGCCGCTGGCCGCCTGATCAAACCTTTCGATATCAGTTTACGGGCTGAATTCGCGTATTTTCTTGTCTGTCCACAAAGCCATGTCCAGCGCCATAAAGTGAAGGTCTTTCGCGATTGGGTTTTTGAGCGAATTGCCTATGACGCCGCACGTGCGCGATCGACGGCCGAACCCAACAGCGCCGCCTGACCTTGATACACGCAGAAGATCAAACGGGCCAATCAGATGGATTGGCCCGCGTCGAATATCGTTCTGTTAATCGTCGCATGCGATTAGCGCCCCTTGAACACCGGTGTCCGCTTTTCAACAAACGCTCGGGCCGCATTTTTGTGATCATCCGTTAGCCCTGTATGCGCATGATGGGTCACCTCCATATCCAGGCATTCGGTCATTTCACCAGAGACCGCCCGGTTGAGGTTTTCCTTCATATAGCGATACGCAATCGGTGGGCCATCGGCCAAGCGCCGGGCCAAGGCCATTGCTTCTGTCTGCAAATCGTCGGCAGCGACAACTTTATTCACCAGCCCGAGCCCCAAAGCCTCAGACGCGGAGACACGATCCGACAGAAGATACAACTCACGGGCTTTGGCCGCACCAATCAAGCGGGTTAAAAAGAACGTACCGCCATAATCGCCGCTGAAGCCAACCCGCGCAAAAGCCGTGGTTAAAAACGCTTCTTCAGAGGCAATCCGCAAGTCACAGGATAATGCCAGAGAAAACCCTGCACCAGCTGCCGCCCCGGGCAAAGCGGCAATCGTTGGCTTTGGCATTTCATAGAGCTTGCCAGCGGTTGCCCGCTGGCTGATACGCTGCTTGTGGATCTTATAGTCGACGTCCACAGGCTCACCTTCAGCGGCCGCCATCATTTTCACATCACCGCCGGCACAAAATGCTTTGCCCGCCCCCGTGAGGATAATCACCCGCACATCCGGATCAATTTCCGCCTGTGCCAAGCACGCGGCCATTGCCGCCAACATGTCGCGCGACAGAGCGTTTCGGCGGTCTGGCCTGTTCATGGTTAAAGTCAGCACGCCGTCCTCTAGTACAGCGGCAAAATCTTCGGTTCCCGTTTGATAAGGCGATTGCATTTTATCCCTCCCCTTGCTGAATTAATCCATACCCATGCGGGTGCGCGCGGCCTGGTATTCACGGCCAAGTTGGGCCACACGATCCGCCGCAGGGGTGATTTCTTTGACCGCACCAATCCCTTGCCCAGAGCCCCAAATCTCTTTCCATGCTTTGGGTTTTGAGGTGCCATCAGAGCCAAATTTCATCTGCGATGGATCACTGACCGGCAAATCATCTGGGTCAAGACCTGTCGCCTCAATCGAACGCTTCAAGTAATTGCCGTGAACGCCCGTAAACAAATTACTGTAGACAATGTCAGATGCGCCCCCTTCAACGATCATTTCCTTGTATGCGGCGGCGGCGTTTGCTTCTTCGGTGGCAATGAAGGGCGAACCGATATACGCCAAATCAGCTCCCATCGCCTGTGCTGCCAAAATCGCATTACCGTTGGCAATCGAGCCGGAGAGCAACAACGGGCCATCAAACCACGCGCGAATTTCTTGAATCAAGGCAAAGGGTGACAAGGTGCCCGCATGACCGCCCGCACCCGCCGCCACAGCAACCAGTCCATCAGCACCTTTTTGAATCGCTTTGCGGGCAAACCAATCATTGATGATATCATGCAGCACAATCCCGCCATAGCCATGGATCATCTCATTCAACTCTTCACGAGCCCCAAGCGAGGTAATGATAATCGGCACCTTATGCTTGACGCATAATTCGACGTCTTCCCATAACCGGTCGTTGGAACGGTGGACAATTTGGTTCACCGCATAGGGCGCCGCAGGATGATCAGGATTGGCCTGGTTATGACGGTCCAGTTCTTCATTGATGCGGGTCAGCCATTGATCAAGCATTTCAATGGGGCGGGCATTCAACGACGGAAACGAGCCGACAATGCCTGCCTTACATTCTGCAATCACCAAATCTGGATTAGAAATAATAAACAAAGGCGCCGCCACAACAGGCACACGTAAGCTGTCAAAAATGGGGGGTAAACTCATGATAAAATCCTATTGCTTCAAGGCCGAGGGTGAGATCAGCAGCAGAACATGCGCTAAACGCGACTAAAAATAACAAAATTTATTACTGTCACTTGTAAAAACAAAAGCCCCTCTCGTCAACGCCAGCAGGACAGCTAATCGTGTGATCGCCTTTATGACAAGGTACTAGACTGATACTGCGCGACACCTAACCAATCCGGATTAATATCAATACCCCAGCCCGGACCGTCTGGAATCTGCACCTTACCCTCACGCGCGATCAGCGCTGGCTGGAACAATTGGTCTTGCCAGGGGTAATAATCCAGGCCCTCGATCGAAAACTCAACATACGGCCCCGCCGCCGGAATCGCCCCCATAAGATGCAGTGTAAAGACTGTGACCAGCGATAGATTGGCGGCGTGAGGGGTGCACGGCATGGCCGCCTGCCGGGCCAGTTCGGCAACCCGAAGCGTCCGGCTAACACCGCCAAGATAGCAGATATCAGGTTGCAAAATATTGACCGCCCCCATGGCCACAATCCGCCGCCATGTTGCCAAATCACAATCCTGTTCACCGCCAGAGACATCAATCTGGAGGCTGTCGGTCACCTGTTTGATCCACTCCAGCTCCCAATACGGGCATGGCTCTTCAAAATGACAGAAGCCGTGATCTTGCAGTAATCGGCCCACCTCGATCGCCTTTCGGGGTGTGTAACAACAATTCGCATCTGCCAGCAAATCAACATCATCGCCCAAAGCCGCTCGCATGGCCGGTACAATCGCCTCTGTGCGCCCTGGTGTTTCGTCTTGGTCATGGCCAAATTCACTGCCAACCCGAATTTTAAAAGCATCATAGCCATGGGCATCGCGCAACCGCGCCAGCCGGTCTGCCTCATCGTGCGCGGAAATATCCCGGCGCATGCTTGAGGCATAAACCCGCAGCGGACGCACGATCCCCCCCAAAAGCTCACAAACCGATTTATCAGCCCGTTTACCGGCAATATCCCAAAGCGCGGTATCAACCCCAGACATCGCCCGGCGCAGATAGGAGCCGGGAAATTTATGCTCAAGATTAGCAACACGGTCGACCAGCGCATCAATATCGCCGCCGTTCCGGCCAAGGACATGGGGGGCCACCTGGCGGTGTAATACTTGCGCCGAAATATCCGCATTATAGGTGGACACCTGCCCCCAACCTTGGCTGCCATCAGCTGTTGTCACCCGCACAAAACCGACAAACTCCGTTGCGAAGGTTTCAATACACGTGATTTTTAGGGCATCATCAAAATGATCACTGGTTAGCATTTTTCCCTCGATCTGCCGCTGGCAATGGTGTCACCTCGAGCAGGATATCATCATCGCGGTCTGCGGTCATTGGCAGGTCTCCGGCGCGGAAAACAGCTCTCGCAAGATGTGGCGGTGCTGGTCCTGAACCACCAATTCTAGCCGCTGACCGACAACCACCATGAACCCCGCGTTGAGCGCCGCATGCGCTATGCCGGCATCAGCCGGATCGCGGGCCTGACGTGGCCCCGCACATAGGGCAGCGGAATCGATGATCGGAAATTCAGTCACAGTCAGTGTCTAAAGCGGGCGATGCTGACCCTTTAGGAACTGCTCCCGCAAGGCAAATTTCTGCACTTTACCTGAGCCTGTCAGGGGGAATTCTGTCACTTGAAACCACATAGTTGGGGTTTTTTGCGGTGACAGGTGCTCCCGGCAAAACCCGCGCAGTTCACCTGGATCAAGCGTTCGCCCCTCCTCAAGGCGGGCAAAACAGCCCACAACCTCACCCCAGCGTTCATCTGGCAGGCCGACAACGGCCACTTCCAACACCTCTGGATGCTCAGCCAAGATATTTTCAATCTCCGCTGGGAAAAGGTTTTCACCGCCGCGAATAATCATCTCTTTGACGCGCCCTGTAATGCGCACATAGCCGCGTGCATCGACAACGCCCAGATCGCCAGTGTGCAACCAGCCAGCGCCATCAATGGTCTCAGCTGTGGCCTCTGGGTTGTTGTGGTAACGGATCATATTGCAATAGCCTTTAACGCAAATCTCACCAACCGTGTTGATTGGCACAACCGCATTGCTGGCTGGATCACGCACCGAAACAGCTGTTTGCGGCACCACTTGGCCAATGGTGTGACAAAGATCATCAATCGCATCGCCGCTATGGTGTTGGGTGATGATCGGTGAACATTCCGTTTGCCCATAAACGGTTTGATAGCCGCAGTTAAACTGCGCGATCGTCTCCCTTACCAAGTCGGGAGCCACCATTGATCCGCCAGACAAAATAATCTCCATCGACGAGACATCTTTTGGTGTCCCTGATAGGGCTTCCAAAAGGCCCACAAGCATGGTTGGCACAGCGATAAACCCGGTCACCTTTTCGCGCTCAATCAGATGAATGATCACTGCCGGGTCAAACATCTTGACCACCATCATTGTGCAGCCCGCATGCAAGCAGCCAAGGGTAATCATACCACAGCCGCTGGTATGGAACATTGGCATGAAATTGGCCCACAAGGAGTCTTGATGAGTGCCCGCCCGGGTCGTTGATAAACGCGCGTTATTGGTCAACCCACGATGGGATAAAACAGCCCCTTTGGGAAACCCTGTTGTCCCCGAGGTATATTGAATTTGCGCCGCATCATCAGCTGTCACTTCTGGCAGTCCAGCGGGGCGCGTGCCCTGGCGGAATAGGGCCTCTGGATCTTCTAAATCAACTGTCTCACGCAACGCTGTTAGGCCGGCAACCGCTTCGGCGGCGATCTGGGCCATCGGGTTACCGCGATAGTCATTCACCAAAAATAGACCCGTAGACCCTGATTGTTCCAACACATAGCGCAGCTCTTGAGCCTGATAGGACGGATTGGCCGTCACCAAAACCAATCCCGCCAAAGCACAGGCATATTCCATCAAGACCCATTCCGGAATGTTCGGTGCCCAAACCGTCAGCCGATCGCCCGGCGCATAGCGGCTGGATAATGCCAACGCCAAACGCTCACTATCCCTCAGCAAATCACGATAGGTCCAAATACGGCCGATTTCGCCGTATAAATCACTTTCAATCAGCGCCCGTGTGTCCGCCCGATCATGCGCCCGTTCGCGCAATAATCCACCAACGGTGGTCTCGTAAATCGCCACATCGGTTTGTGCGACCATCAAGGATTCTGTGAGATTAAATTGATACATTAACGTCAACCCATTCTGCCTGCCTGCTGCAAGAACATTGCCTTGCGGTTCTGAGATCTTGTAATTTGACCCTCGGCCATGATTGAACCCGGAGATCCAGTGAAATGTCAAAGGTCCTTTATACAAAAAACCGCCGCGTCGCTGAGATTACTCTGAACCGTCCCGAGGTTTTCAACGCCATTGATGATGAGGTGCCCGGTTTATTATCGGCCGCTGTTGCTGAAGCAAATGCAGATAATGATATTCATGTGATCATTTTAGCGGGAAATGGCCCCGCCTTTTGTGCCGGGTATGATCTGACGTTTTACGCCGAGGGCGATGGTAGCGGCGCGGTGAGCCAGGAAATGCCCTGGGATCCGCTGAAAGACTATGCATTCATGAGCCAGAATACCGCGCATTTCATGTCGCTCTGGCGGTCCGCCAAACCGGTGATCTGCAAATTGCACGGCGCGGCCGTCGCTGGCGGCTCTGATATTGCCCTTTGCTGTGATCTGGTTATCGCTGCCGAGACCGCCAGCATTGGCTATATGCCCGCGCGAGTCTGGGGATCGCCTACAACCGCCATGTGGGTCTACCGGCTTGGCGCGGAGCAAGCCAAGCGGATGCTGC
>JBELLC010000108.1:0-10348 GCA_042088965.1 Nisaea sp.
TGTCCACGTGGCGTAAGTCCCGCGTCTCATAGGCAGCTTCACCAATCAAAGAGACGATCTCATAAGCCGGGAAATATGTCACATCGTCATAGTTGTCTGAGAACTCCTCCAAACAGGCTCTCAGCATCGATTTGCCGGCCATATTCGCGACCAGAATATCGCGTCCGGAAAATGTTCGCTCTAACGGCACTGGTGATACGGTTACAACCAGGCGCGCATGCGGATTGATCGCTTTAATGATGGCGCGAATTTTTTCCAGGTTTGCATAATTTTCGGCAAACCGGCTGGCATGGAAATCTGTTTCAGTACTGCCACCACCGCCAAGGTAGGCTGGTTTTTGACAGGCGACCAAGCCATTATCTTTTTTCTTAAACACTTCCGCCATGCCAAAGGTGAAGAAGAAAACAGCGGCGTTTGAAATGCCGGCGTCTATGACTCGATTGACCTCTGAGATGGCTAACCGCAGCTTTTCAGGATCAGCGCCAAAGGTCAGCCTTTTGTAAGGGTCTTGATAGCTGACCGACGAGCCGAATAAGTTCCGCTTTAAGGTCCAATAATCACCATCGCTTTGCTGCCATATACCCGCAAACCGCTCGAACTCTTGGCGGATTGTGAAGGTGTTATAATAATTTAAGTGTGGCTCATCGGGCAGATTATCAACACGTTGTTGCGCCATATCAAGGTCAACGGTCTCAAACCTCGGGCTTACCAGAACGCCTTGTTCTGCGAGGGCAAATCGAATCTCACGGGCAAAACAGCTGCCCATGGTAAAAACGCGTTCATTTGAGGCAATGAACGGTTCAATGGCTAAGGAAAGCGCTCTGTTTTCAAAAAACCGCCGCCAGCGGTCATTCAGCTTATTAACAGGCTCTACCCTATGGAGGAGTGGCATGCCAGCGACTTTCTGGAACGTGTCGGACGTTTAACGCTTACCTCAATTAGGGGACATTGTGAAATTCAATAGTGATACCGATTGAGTCCGCGCATAGCGGCGGCTTTAAAAATCCGGCTCAGGCCCCGTTTTTGCTATCTGGACGGGCAAACCGCATCCTTGAGGCTCATAGGCTCATAGTCCGGCGAGAACAACCTGCAAGGCGATATACAAGGTTGACAGCAGCCCGGCCGTAAAGGCCAGCGTCCGTATCACGGGCACGCCGAATGCATAGGCGATGGCATAGACCACCCGGGCAAGGAAATAGATCATTGCTGCTGTGCCAATAAGGGGAGCCGTCAAACCAGCGAGATGGGCGGATAACACCGCTGCGGCAAAGATTACCAAGTTTTCTGTGTTATTGGCATGGGCCTTTTTTAACCGGTCGGCCCAAACAGCGAGGGCGGCAGGGGTCGTAGGATAGCCAAGCGCAGCACCTAGGCCGCCAACCAGAATGCGGTTAAGGACGTAGGGAAACGATAACAATCCCGAAAAAATAACGGTTAAGGCCAAATAGAAAAGCCCGTCGCTCATCTGTCACTCCTTTGATAGAGGCGGCGACGAAGTGAAAATAAGTTTGTAATTTAACCCTTAAGTTTTCGCCGCCGAACGCTCAAGAGACCGCTCAACCTTACCGCGATTAAAGCCTAAAGTAAAATCAATCGATGATATTTTCTCCCGATAGCCTTTCATGGACGCGCGCGGGGACGTTGTCGCAGGTGTTAACGCGTTGCTTGTGCCGCAGGGGGCTGCTGTGGATAAATTGTCCAGATGATTTCCGTCCGCCGATTGCGGGCATCAGGCATGTTGTCAGCGGTATGGACAAGCGGTGCGTTTTCGCCGCGCCAGGCAACCCCAAGCGTTCTTGGTGCTGCCCCTAACTCAATCAGGCGGCGATGAACGGTTAAGGCCCGGCGCCGCGATAATCCGTCATTATGCGCCTCACTGCCAAGGCGGTCCGCATGGCCAATGATATGCGCCGTGAAGGTTTGCCCCGCAGGCAGCTCTGATAACAATGTATCGAGTTTGATGGTGTCGGCAATCGCCAGGGCGGCCTGGTCTACTGGGTAGTGTAAGGTCACCTGGCGATGGGCGCGCCCGGCCCTGTCAAAACGATAACCGCTTTCATCAGCAAGGGCTTGCACGGCCTCCTCAAAGCGCTGCTGGCAGGCGGCGATATGATCGGTTTGCCAGCCTTCTTCGGCTTGCTCCAGCCAGCAATCAAAGGCGGTAACGGCCTCTGCCATGGCCTCTGGATGGCGGTTATGGAGCGTCAGCGACAAGGCTGTAAGCAGTTGTTTTTGGGCGGCCATGATTGCGGGAAGATAGACATCATCAATGGACCATTGGCCAGGGTTTTCAGGAACTGGCGGGGTGGGTGTATCAAGTGCTGCGAGCCCTTTACGGGCGAAAAGCCCAGCATCAATATGATCCATCATCTGTTCAGATTCAAAAACGCTGAGATGGCGATATTTCTCTGCCAGATGGCTGCGGTAATCGGTCTTTGTGATCTCACGGCTTTTCAGCTGTGCAACATCGCTGATACTGCAAGCACTGATCAAAAAGGGCAGCGTGAGCACCAGCATGGTGCGGATATGACGATGTGACATGATGGTTTTCTCCCTGTTTGCGAGGGGCACCATGGGGCGTAAATACGGCAGAAAAACGTGGGCTTTTTGACGATTTGGCGATCAATTATGACGATTTAGCGATTTCTAAAGGGCCGCTCCCAACTATGTGGTTCAATTTTACAAAAGACCCGATTAGGCTAGGGGAAACAATCACAGGGAGTGACAGCGATGGCTTTTTTCGAACTGCGGCAATACAAAGTCCAACCAGGGAAGATGGCCGCGTGGCTAGAGCTCATGGAAAATGAAATTATCCCTTTTCAAGTCTCTAAAGGGATGGTGATTTGCGCCAGTTTCCAAGGCGAGGAAGACGACAGCATCTATTTCTGGATTCGCCGTTTTGAGAACGAAGCGGAGCGCGAGCGGTTGTATGCAGAGGTTTATGAATCTGATTTTTGGAAAAATGACGTCTCACCGCGTGTGGGGGAGATTTTGGATCGGACCGCAACCAATGTGCAGCGGGTGACGGCCACACGCATGTCACCGATGCATTAAGCCTCGACGGCAGATCGCCAGAAATGGACGCCGCCTGGTACGAACAAACTGGGCCTGCGGCAACGGTATTGACCTTTGGGCAGATGCCAACACCGCAGGCGGGTCCAGGAGAGGTGCGCGTGCGCTTGCACGCGTCTGGGGTTAATCCAGCAGATGTGAAATTGCGTGCCGGGTTATCAACCTATGGCTATGAATTCCCGCGCGTGATCCCCAACAGTGACGGCGCGGGTGTCGTCGATCAAATTGGCGCTGGGGTTGACCCAAGTCTTTTGGGGCAGCGGGTTTGGCTTTTTAATGGGCAGCGTTTGGGACGGGCCTTCGGGACGGCGGCCGATTACATTGCGCTCGATGCCAATTTGGTCACACCCTTGCCAGATGGTCTGTCCTTTGCGGAAGGGGCAACGCTCGGTATTCCAGCAATGACGGCCTGGCATGCCGTGTTTGCCGATGGTCCCGTTGCGGGTCAGACAATACTTATTACTGGCGGCGCTGGCGCGGTGGGCTTTTATGCCGTGTCTTTGGCCGCATGGGCTGGCGCGCGCGTTATTGTGACTGTCAGCAGCGATGAAAAGGCAGATTTTGCCCGCCAGGCGGGAGCGGACGCTGCCATCAACTATCGCCAAGAGGATGTCGCCGGGCAGATTGCCGCGTTGACCGATGGGGCAGGCGTCAGACGTGTTGTATCTGTTGATTTTGGGGGCGATCTGCCATGGTTGCCAGATGTTGTGGCGGCCAACGGCTGTGTCTCTGCTTATGCATCAGATAGTGACCGGCAACCTGCGATCCCCTTCCGGCGTTTCATGGCCCGCAACATTTTAATCCGGCCTTTTATTCTCAACGCGCTGGGTCGTTGTGCCCTCGATGCGGCGCGCTTTGGGGTGCTGTCATGGCTTACAGCGGCCCCGCAGGCGCTTCGGCCGGTGGCGGCGCGCTTTGCCTTGGCAGACATTGCGGCGGCTCATGAATTTGTGGAAAGCGGCGAAAAACGCGGCACCGTTGTGGTCGAGATATAGGTGCCGCGATCTGTGTCGTTGTGGGGTGTTAAGCGCGCTTAACGGCCTGTCCAATTTGGTTTGCGCTTTTCTGAAAAGGCTAACGGGCCTTCGACCACATCCTCGCTATGCCACAAGGTCTCAACGCTGTCATAGCGGGTGGTCATCGCGGTTTGCAGATCGCTGTGCTGAAGCCCCCGGCGGACCACATCAAGGCTGGTGCGGATCGACACCGGCGAGCAGGCCATGATTTGATCTGCGAAATCGCGGGCCGCCTGTAACGCTTGGCCAGCGGGCGCAAGCTCGGTGATAAAACCAAGGTCCATGCCCTCGCTGGCAGGCACATGACGGCCGGTTAAGATCATGCCCATGGCCCGCTTTAACGGCATCATGCGCGGCAGGCGATGCAGACCACCTGCCAGCGCCGCCAATCCGACCTTTGGCTCTGGCAGGGCGAAAACAGCATTTTCAGCAGCGATAATCACATCGCAGGCGAGCGCCAATTCAAACCCACCCCCCATGGCCACACCATTGACCGCTGCGATCAGAGGTTTGCTGCGGTCAAACCGTTCGGTCAGGCCGCCAAAGCCTGTCGCGGGGCGATCGCGTGTGCCGCCTTCGGCTTGCCATCTGAGATCATTGCCGGCGCTAAAGGCGCGCTCTCCCGCGCCGGTCAGAATGGCGACCCATAGGTCGGGATCGTTTTCAAAATCGTTAAAAATTTGATCAAGTTCGAAATGCGCCGGCGAATGCAGTGCATTCATCCGTTCTGGGCGGTTCATCGTTATGACGAGCACATGACCGTCACGTTCCGCTGTGCAAAATTCAGGCATCTTCTGTGGCCCCCTGCCATCGCTAATCGTTAATGTTATCTTCGCAGATAGATTAGCGTGTCGCGACCATGACGCAACTGCTTCAATTGCGGCCTCAAAAAACCAATTAGCCGATTGTGAACCAGCCATCAGCGATGCTGGTTGCCTCAATGCCGACAAAGGTAATTGTTGCCGCCGTGCTTAAGGTGACGATGGCATCGCTGCCAGAAGCGGCAACCGAATAGGTGGTGCCACTGGCAAGGTTGAGGGAGTCGCCATCGCTAAAGCTAAAGCCGGTAATCGTATCGTCACCACTTGGGCCGCCGAAATAGAATGCATCTGCACCGCTGCCAGCGGAAAGTGCATCATCGCCGCGATTACCATGTAAATGATTGCTTCCTGAATTACCGATGAGGGTGTCATTCCCTTGGCCACCATACAGAATGTCTGTGCCAGAACCGCCGGACAGAACATCATTGGCTAAGTTGCCATAGGCAATGTCGTTGCCTGCCGCACCGTATAGGACGTCATTATCTTGGCCGCCAAAAAGGCTGTCTCCGTTGGTGCCGCCGCTGAGGGTATCGTCGCCTGTGTTGCCGTAAATGATATCAATTCCGGCACTGCCGACGATCTTATCCATTCCAGCATTTCCATACAAGAAATCGCCGCCATTGCCCCCTGTCAGGGAATCATTGCCGCCACCGCCAAAAAGACGATCAATGCCGTCATCACCGTGAAGCGTATCATTGCCAATATTACCGTAAAGGCTATCATTGCTGTCGCCGCCGCTGAGAATATCGTGGTCTCTGTCACCTTGAATGAAATCATTGTCCGCGCCGCCTTTGAGCAGATCATTGCCGCCGCCACCGAAAATGATATCGTCACCGCCACCGGCGCTGATGCTGTCAAGGCCGATATTCCCATAGATTAGATCGTTCTTGGTGCCGCCGCTGATCTCATCATTTCCTTGGCCGCCACTTATTGTGTCTTCTCCGGCACCGCCGATCAGCGTGTCTGCAGCCGACCCCGATCCGCCATAGATCAGATCATTACTGTTGCCGCCGTCGATACTGTCAGCGGCAGGCCCACCTGTCAGGCTGTCATTGCCGTCAGAGCTGATGAAAATGACCTTGGTTGATGTTCCTGTGAGCTCGACGGCGCTCATCTGAACGGAGATGGTGCTGGTTGTCGAAAAGGTGACAGTGGCATTCGCCGTACTCAGGACACCGGCGGGCACAGTGATCACATGCGCGCCATTTGTATTCACTTCAATTGTGGTGTAACCGGTAATCGCACTGAAGGTCGCTGTATCGACAACACCAGAGGTTATTTGCAGAGTGTCCGTGCCGCCACCCGTATTATAGACGGTTAGATTGGCGACAGACGTTGCCTGAGTTGCCATCGAGGCCTCCAAAATTTGCCACAATCAGGGGTGATGTGCGCGGCCCACCAGGCCATGACCCACAATCTAGTCGCATTAAGATATAATTTTAATGAATTAATTTAAACTGGTTATTGCAGCGCCAATGTCACGAAAACCTTATTCTGCTTCCGTAAACCGCTTGCAATCAGACGTGATGCTAGGCATTTTGAGCGGTGCTGCGGGTGTAGTTCAATGGTAGAACATCAGCTTCCCAAGCTGAATACGAGGGTTCGATTCCCTCCATCCGCTCCACGCTTTGTTTTTACCCCTATTTTTCAATTCCTTATAGGTGAAGCTGTTCCACGCCTTTACGGCGTGTCGCGCAGCTACCCCCGTCTCTCGCCTACGCTGCCCATCTGCGCCATGCCTTTTGTGTGCTGTATGACGTAACGGGGCTGATCTGACGACGCAAGAGTTGTCGTCTTGGTAAATATGCAAATGTACGCGCCGTGGGTCTTGTAATTCTCACGCAAGCGCGCTATTTCCCTGGGTAACGTAAATCAGCGCTGGCAAGGCTCGTTTAGCGCCTATCGGGAATTATTCTGAAAATCTCACCAAGATGACGCCAGGCGCCGTTTGCCAGCTCTCAATGCGAGATTACATGACAGCACAGAATAGGCATGCGGCAATTCAAGTTGTCGCGGTGCCGTGTTAAATATAGATGGAGAAGTGAATGAGTGATCGGTCTTTGGACGGGAAATTAGTTGTTATCTTAGTCGCCAATGGTTTCGATGAAACCGAGTTCACGGAACCGCAGCGGCGGTTGATCCAAGCGGGTGCCACAGTCAAAGTAGCGAGTCGTGCCAATGGTTTGGTCAATGGCTGGTATGAAAACTCATGGGGCCACTTTTTCCCGGTAGACGCCGATTTAGCAGAAACACTTGCGATTGATTATGACGGCCTGATCGTGCCAGGTGGATCGCGGGGCTTGGAAAAATTAATGGACGATGCTCACGCGCGGCGGATCGTTGCGGCTTTCATGCGCGAGAATATGCCGGTTTTATTGTTAAGTGATGCAACACGCATGTTGGTGGCGACGGAAAATGCCGCTGGGCGCACCATTACCAGCGATCAAGAGGGGCGTGCAGAGTTAGAAACGGCCGGCGCTGTTTTGCAAGATGCGAACGCTATTGCTGATAATCAGTTGGTCACTGGCACTGGCGGTGAGCATACTGTCGAAGCTTTTGACATGTTCAAAGATTTGGTTGCCGCCTTCGAACGCGAGATCACCGAAGCTGCGTAAGGCCATCGTTTAAAGAGCCAGCCGCGCCCCTTGGGGGCGGTTGGCCGCCCCTATCCGCGTCCTATTTGTCACATAAAAAATATTGCCCGTCCCGCCAGTGTCATTGCGCCAGCATATTTGCTAGTATTGGCCCGTGTGTATGGTGAAGTTTTGGCGGAGCATGAAGGCTATGGGGGCGTCCCGCAGAATTCCATCCCCGTGTATTGGGGTTTGCATGATTAATCCTGACAGCGATCTTTGTGTCGGCTGTTGGCGGGACATGGATGAAATCACCGGCTGGCCGAAGCTGGATGATGCGGGCCGGGAAAATTTGCTGACAGCGTTGAAACAACGCCAGCAGGCGGCTGGGGTGGACCGCCGCCGTCAAACCCGCCGCCGCCAAGGCTCACGCAGTAATAAGGCATGAACCGCTTGCAAGATTTATTGGGTACCCGGCCATGGCTGATTGCTGATGGTGCGATGGGCACATCCTTGTTCACGCTTGGCCTTGAAACAGGCGATAATCCGGAACTTTGGAATATCCTGCATGAGGATCGGATCCGTGCGGTGCATCGCGGGTTCCTGTTGGCGGGCAGCGACCTCATCCTGACCAATAGCTTTGGTGGTTCGACCTTTCGATTGAAATTGCATCAGCTTGACGGGCGGTGCGCCGAGCTTAACCACGCTGCCGCGGCCTTGGCCCGCAGCGAGGCGGATCGGTTTATCGCGGATACTGGAAAATTAATTGCTGTGGCCGGGTCAATCGGCCCCACGGGTGAATTATTTGCCCCTTTGGGCACCTTAACCCGGAACGCTGCTTTTGCGGCTTTCAGTGCCCAAGCCGAGGCGCTCAAGGCGGGCGGTGTTGATGTTTTATGGGTTGAAACCATGTCCTCAGCCGAAGAGGTTGAGGCCGCCTATGAAGCAGCTGCGGCAACAGGTTTACCGGTGGTCTGCACCATGACCTTTGATACAAATGCGCGCACGATGATGGGCATCCGCCCGCAAGGCTTTGTTGATATCTGTGATCGATTTTCGACGCCACCGGCAGCAATAGGTGCCAATTGCGGTGTCGGGCCTGCAGAATTGCTTGATTCGTTATGTGCCATGACAACCGTCACGGATGATACGGTGGTTCTGGTCGCAAAAGGCAATTGCGGCATTCCAGAATATCGCGATGGTGAAATTCACTATCATGGATCCCCAGAGATGATGGCCGATTATGCCATTCTCGCCCGCGATGCTGGTGCGCGTATTATTGGTGGCTGCTGTGGTTCGACGGCATCACATATTGCGGCGATGGCAGCAGGCTTAGCAGCGCAGCCGCAGCGACAAGATGTCGACGCCGCGCGCGTGGCAGCGGTCCTGGGGGTGCCTTGGCAGAAATCCACTGATGCTGGAGCGCTATCGGGTGATACAAATGGCAGCGGTGATCGCAGGGCTCCGCGGCGGCGGCGGCGGCAGCACTAGTTTTCTGAAAATTATTCTTGCTATATAGACTAAATACCGCCACAACGCGCGATCTCTGGCTGGCGTGGTGCCTTCAGGGGAAATCTGCCTTGATTTGAGGCGATTGACGAAGCGAGCCGTCTTTCCGTAAGAACCGCAGTTTTGGGTAACGGATATCGGGGTTGTTGAGTCATCTACTGGTTTTGGAGGGCCCGATGGCAAAAAACATCGCGCTTCAGGAATTGGGGATGAAGTCGGCCACTCAGCCGAATACCGCCCAGACTGAGCATCATGATTTAGAAAATGTCGAAAACCGTTTTCCAATGGCGATCGAAAGCGCTGAACAATGCGATGGCTTTAATGGACCTGATCATTTTGTTCAGCGTGATGGCTTAACGTTCGCTGGAACGCATTTAATCATTGATCTTTGGGGGGCCAGTCGGCTCGATGATTTGGCGTATATTGACGCGACCTTGCGGGCCAGTGTTGTGGCCTGTGGGGCAACGCTTTTGCATCTGCATCTGCATCATTTTACGCCCAACTCTGGCGTCTCAGGCGTTGCCGTTTTGGCAGAATCTCACATTAGCATCCACACCTGGCCAGAGCGTGATTACGCGGCTTTAGATGTTTTTATGTGCGGTGATGCACAGCCCCACAAAGCCATTGAGATCTTGCGCGCGGCCTTTTCCCCAAGCTCCGTTAATATCAGCGAGCAAAAGCGCGGTATTTTGTGATGGATGATATCGTCTTCAGTGAAACACTGCACAATGGTTATGGTCAATTGCTGACGGTTGATCGCCTGATTTATCGCGATAAGACCGAACACCAAGATCTGATTATTTTCGAAAACCAGATTTTTGGCCGAGTCCTCACTTTGGATGGTGTGGTGCAAACAACCGAAGGCGATGAGTATATTTATCACGAGATGATGACGCATGTGCCGATGATGGCCCATGGCAGCGTGCGCAAAGTCTTAATCATTGGCGGTGGTGACGGCGGTATGGCGCGCGAATGTTTGCGCCATGAAACCTTAGAGACGGTGACGATGGTTGAAATTGATGCGTCGGTGGTCGATCTCTGTCGCACCTATTTGCCGTCCATTAGCAACGGTGCTCTCGATGATCCGCGCCTTAATCTGGTGATTGCCGACGGTGCTCAGTTCGTCGCCGAAAGTTCTGAGACGTTCGATCTGATCATCGTCGATTCTACCGATCCGATTGGCCCTGGTGAAATTTTATTTGGACAAGCGTTTTACCGTGATTGTGTCACGTGCTTGGCCGATGGTGGGGTGATTGTGACCCAAAATGGTGTGCCCTTCGTGCAAGGGGACGAAGTGGGCTTAACCTATCGCCGGTTAGGTGCAGAAGTGGCTGATATGTGGTTTTATGTTGCCCCT
>JBELLC010000109.1:0-10214 GCA_042088965.1 Nisaea sp.
TTTGGGCCTGGTGCCGAACTTTGGCCAATGACATTGCCAATGCCGTCAATGGTTGCGGTTAACCCTGCATCGGTCATGCGGTCTACCAACCAATGGCGTGATTGCATATCAATGTCTGAATATGTTGGCCGATGAACACCTGTTTTATAGGTGCCAAAGGTACGCAGTTTGCGCAAATCGGATAGTAAGCGATCAGGGTTAATTGTGACCATTAGAAAACCTCATAAATGCGGGCAGGCGGACCATGATTGAGCGCGCCCAATATGTTAACGGATAAAATGTACACCTTGGAACTGGGCCCGCAAAGCGGCTGTTTCAGCGGCAAGATGACGTGGATCATTGGCCTTTAAGGCGGCGGCAAAAAGCTGGGCAATGGCGCTGCAATCAGCCACCCCAACACCCCGGCGGACAATTTCAGGGGTGCCAAGGCGCAGACCATTCATTTCCCCGGGCAGGGCCGCAATTGGCAGGCCAATCCCAGATGTTAAAAAGCCGGCGTGACGTAATTTTTGAGCGGCGCTGTGGCCGCCACCAAAGCCGCTGGCATCCAGCGCGAACTGATGCGATTGGGTGATTCCGCGATCCGTCGCAAACACAGGCATGTCTTCGGCAATCAGCGCTTCTGCCAAAGCCTGAGCAACGGTCACCATGGCCTCGGCATAGGCAGGCCCGCACTCTCGCCAATCCAGTAATGTCAGCGCCAGCGCCGCTGACTTGGCAGCGTCGAAATTTGCTGTCATGCCAGGAAAGGCGATTGTATCAAGTTTTTCAGCAATCTTGGCTGAATTACTGACAATCAGGCCGCCGGCAGGGCCACCCAGGCTTTTATAGGTGCTCATGGTCATCAGATGGGCCCCGAGATCAAGTGGGTTAGCCCAAACGCCGCCGGCAATCAGGCCGCATTGATGGGCCGCGTCAAACAGCACATAAGCGTCTATTTCATCGGCAATGCTGCGAATCTCGGCGACTGGGTGGGGAAAAAGATTAAGGCTGCCGCCGATTGTGATCAGCCGGGGGGTTAAATCCCGCACTTGCGCCCGCAGCTGATCAAGATCAATGGTAAAATCGTCGCTGTTGACAGCCGCAGGCACGATGTTCAGCCCATAAAGGCCCGCACAGCCCGCCTCATGATGGGTCACGTGGCCGCCAATACTGGTCGGCGGAACAATGATCGTATCGCCGGGCTGGCACAATGCCATGAAGCTATAAAGATTGGCCAGTGCGCCAGAGCCGACGCGAATTTCGGCAAAGCCTGCATTGAAAATCTCAGCGGCGAGGGCCGCTGTGATAATTTCGATTTCCTCAATAGCTTCCAGACCCATTTCGTATTTATCGCCAGGATAACCAAGTGATGGACGGCTCCCTAGGCCGCGCGCAAGGGCGCTTTCAGCAGCTGGATTCATGACATTTGCGGCGGGATTAAGATTAAAACATTCCAGGTCATGAATGGCAGCATTACGATCAATCAAAGCGCTGATTTTATCTGCCACCAGGGGCGATGGCGCTGCCACTGTCAGGGCGGCCACGTGCTGAACATGATCTTCACTTGGTGCCGGCACCCAAGAGCGGCGGGTCAATGCGGTCATCGGTTGTCCTTTAAATGATCGTTTTATCTGAACAGGCGTTGGTGCGCCGCAAAACGTAATACAATATTTTGAAATTATAGCGCTCTGCTCGCGCAGGGCACAATACGCATTGGCACACTGGCGAAAATACTTTTGCTGGCACTCACTTTCGTTGGCGTGAAACGATTGGCGCGGAGTTGGGCGAAAAAAACCTTGCGCGAGGCGCCGAAAAGCCATGCAATTAGGTGTTTTCAGTTCGTATTCCCCCAAAACATTCATTTTCTGTAACCGCATAGGTGCCTGCCATGACCACAGATCGTTTTTACAGCCCCGATCATTTGCTCAATCGCTTTCAAGATAAACGTGCCGCCTTTCTGAGCGGTGACAGCAGACCCTCGCATTATTTGGAACAGTGCTTACAAACCATCGCGGCGCGTGAACCAGAGGTGCAAGCCTGGGTCACCACAAATTTTGAGGCGGCGAAAAAGGCTGCTGGTGAGGCAGATCAACGCTATGCCGCAGGGAAACCTCTATCGGCTGTCGATGGCATGCCGATCGGCATTAAAGATGTGATCCAG
The DNA here is from genome assembly GCA_042088965.1 of Nisaea sp. Lineage (GTDB taxonomy): Bacteria > Pseudomonadota > Alphaproteobacteria > Thalassobaculales > Thalassobaculaceae > TMED26. The sequence continues at coordinate 2,144 of JBELLC010000109.1, forward strand.
ACCCGGGATATGGCGACGGAATTGGGCAGTCCTATTTTCAAAGATCGCCAAACAGGCTTTGATTCCGCCTCTGTTGACGCTTTGCGCCGCGCCGGGGCGTTGATCATGGGGAAAACAGTCACCACAGAATTTGCCTTTGTGAAGCCAGGGGAAACCCGCAATCCATTTGATAGCGCGCTGACGCCAGGGGGATCATCCAGCGGCAGTTCGGCGGCCGTGGGCGCGGGCATGGTGCCAGCAGCGCTTGGCAATCAGGTTGTTGGCTCGGTCATTCGGCCGGCGGCCTTCTGCGGCAATTATGCCATTAAGCCAACGCTCGGTGCGCTGCATATGGGCGAAGGATTGGGCTTAAGCCAATTACATCTCGGGGTGCATGCCGCCTCGCTGGAGGATATGTGGGCGGTGGCCAGCGAGATCGCCAGCCGTGCCGGGGGTGACCCTGGCTATCCTGGACTATTTGGGGGGGCTCACCTGGGGGCCGCACAGCGTCCAGAGCGATTGGTTTTTGTGGAAACCGAAGGCTGGCAGAAATGCGATGCGGCAACACGGGCGGCTTTCCAGAAAATGCTCGATCTGATCAAAGCCGCTGGTGTTGAAGTGATCAGCCGCGATAGCAGCCAATTGATTGATGAATTTGAGGTTAAGATCAGCGATGCCGTGCGCCTCTGTCGGGTGATTTGCTCGTTTGAGCTGCGCTGGTTGCTGCGGCAATATGAGGAAACGGGTCTGCTCAGTGATGATCTGGTGGTTTGGTTGGAAATGGCGGAAAATCTGACCATGGATGATTACCGGTTGGCCTTATCGGAACGCCAGCAGATGCGCCAATCGATGGCCGGGATCGCGGCCTTTGGTGATGCACTCCTCACGCTATCCAGTGTCGGGGTCGCGCCGCAAATGGATTTTCTGGCCGATTCAGGTGAACCTGAATTTGCCTATAAGACCGGTGATCCAGCGTTTAATGCCGCCACCTCTGCGCTTGGCGTGCCAGCGATCACGGTGCCGAAAATGGCAGTGGGCAAGATGCCCCTGGGGGTGCAATTAATCGGCCCGGCCCATGGCGATTGGCGGCTTGCCAATATCGCCAAGTGGTTGGATCGCGAAATCGGTACAATCGCGGTTTAAGCCGCGACACCGTGGCCATGGCGCAAGGCCCGACCAGGGCGGTTGCCTGTGCCTTGGCCGTGGGTCCACACTTCGCGGCCATTCACAAAAACATGCGCGATACCGGCGGCGGCTTGAATTGGTTTTTCAAAGCTGGCGGTATCAATCACAGTTGCGGGGTCAAAGACCGTGATATCTGCGAAATAACCTGTTTTCAGGGTACCGCGGTCGATCACATCAAATTGTTCTGCGGACAGGCTGGTCATGCGGCGCACCGCCTCTTCCAAAGAAAACAGCCCGAGATCCCGGGCATAATGCCCCAGCACACGCGGGAAAGTTCCCCATAGGCGAGGGTGGGGATGGGCGTCAAACGGCAGGCCATCAGAGCCGATCATGGCGTTGGGATGCGACAAAATCCGCTGCACATCTTCCTCGTTCATGGAAAAGTAAATCGCCCCTGCAGGCTGTAAGCGTTCGGCGGCTTCATAAATATCACAGCCCATCTCAACAGCGATATCTGATAGATCCCGGCCACCTGCCTCAGGGATGGTCTGCGACCAGGTAATCAATACCCGGGTTGAAGTGGCGAGCATTTTGGCCTGAAGCGTCGTCGATCCCGCAGCATAGGGATAAACGTCAAAGCCAATTGGTTGATGTTGGCAATGATGATCAATACAGGCCAGCGTGTCCGTGCTACGGCCACCATTTTGCCCGCCCATAACTTTATGGTGAGAGACAATGGCCCGGCTGTGGCATTCGCGACCAATGGTGAAGGTTTCCTCCAGGCTGTCCATAACGCCTTCAGCTTCATCGCGCATATGGGTCACATAGCGGGCCCCATAATCGTGTAACACTTTGCCAATCTCGATGACTTCTGAGGTTGGGGCCTCACGGGCCGGGTCATAGAATAAGCCTGTTGACAGGCCTGTTGCGCCTGCAGTCAAACCTTCTTCGAGGCGGTCCCGCATGATTTTAATTTCAGCCGCTGTCGCGGCCCGATTGGTTTGCTCAAGGGCTCCAAAACGCAGGGTTGAATGGCCAACCAGAAAGACTGCATTCAGCGCTGGCGGGGCAGCATCGACAGCATCAATGAAGTTGCTGAATTTAGGAAACCGAAAAGCTTTCGCATCGCCGATCAGGGCCAAATCAGGAAACATTTCAGTAAGGGTCAAGGGTGCCAGCGAAAAGCCGCAATTGCCGACAACAACACTTGTGACCCCTTGGCTGACTTTCATGTCCATGTCTGGCTTGGCCAGCAGGGCGTTATCATCATGGGTGTGTACATCAATAAATCCAGGCGCGACAATTTTGCCGCTGACATCAATTTTCCGGCCCGCATGCCAATCAGCCAGGTCGCCAATGGCGACAATCCGGTCGTCTGTGACCGCCACATCAGCGCGCTGGCGGGCGCTGCCACTGCCATCAATAACGTCACCGCCAACAAGTAATAAATCACACGAACCGCTCGCCTTGTCGCTCATATCGCGCCCCTGGTTGATAATTTCAGCACTTGAATACGTCTCCTGGCCATGGGACCCGTCGGCATCCTCCTTGTCAAGCACAGCTGTACTTCTCAAACCCGGCAATCTGGTCTTTAATCAGTGGACGCCTGTATGGGGAGGGCGCGGAGGAGTTGAAAAATGTCGACATATGATGATGCCATTGTGATTGATGGCTTGGTGATTGCCAAATTCTCACGGGCGCTTTTTGAGGATATGGTCAAAGGTGGAATTACAGCGGTCAATTGTACCTGTTCGGTGTGGCATGATTTTCGCCAGACCATGGCCAATGTCGCGCAATGGTTGGCGTGGTTTGACGCCCATAGCGATCTCATCATGCCGGTGCATTCCACGGCGGATATTCGGGCGGCGAAAGCTGCGGGCAAGGTCGGGATTATCTTGGGTTGGCAAAATACCAGCGCGATTGACAATGACATTGGCAATTTGCGGCTATTCCATGCCCTCGGTGTGCGGGTGATGCAGCTGACCTATAACACGCAAAACCTCATTGGCTCCGGCTGCTGGGAAAGCCGTGATAGCGGCCTGTCGGATTTTGGCCGCCACGCAATTGACGAGATGAACCACCTTGGCATTTTGATTGATCTGTCGCATGTGGGGCCAGTGACCTCTGCGGAAGCAATTGCGCATTCTAAAAAGCCTGTCGCTTATACCCATTGCTGTCCAATGCTGAAAGATCATGCACGCAATAAAACCGATGCGCAATTGCGGGCGGTCGCGGACCGTGGTGGCTTTGTTGGTTTTGCCAGCTATACCCCGTTTCTGCCAAAAGGGGATGACACCACGATTGATGACTGTGTTGCGGCGATGGATTATTTGATCAACTTAGTTGGCGAGGAAAGTGTGGGTATTGGGACCGATTGGGTGCAGGATCAGGATATCGCTTTTTATGATTACCTGACCCTGGATAAAGGCACCGGGCGGCCAACAACACCGCCGTTTAAAGCGGTGCCACCGATGCCAAAGGGTCTTGAGAGCATGGGTGATTTTGGTAATTTTATCCCCGCCATGGAGCGCGCCGGTTGGCAAGAGGCTCGCATTCGACGGGTGCTCGGCGAAAATTGGTTGCGTTTCTTGGAGGGTGTTTGGCAAGCCTCGGCGCAAAGATAAGGGGGTGGGGATGGCATTGTCCGCCGTTTACCCGCAGTACCAGTCAACCCCGGTGAGATACAAAAGATCGACTTTACAGGCCCTTTTGGTCAGAAGGATGATAACATGAAAGCGTGGCAGATTATTTCCGACGGCGGCATTGATGCCCTTAATTTAGCAGATGTGGATCTACCGGCGCCGGGTCCAGGTGAAGTGCGTGTGCGCATTGATGCATCATCGCTGAATTACCGTGATTTGATGACCGTCAAGGACCCTGTTGCCCGCAATCTGCCCTACCCACGGGTGCCAAATTCTGATGGCGCAGGCACCATTACGGCCGTCGGTTCTGGGGTCACGGCATGGCAGGAAGGTGATCAGGTCGCCTCCTGCTTTTTTCGTGCCTGGGGTGATGGCGGGATTACCCAAGCGGCGATGGATTCCGCCCTTGGCGGCGCCCTGGATGGGGTATTGGCAGAAGAAGTGATCTTGAGTGCGGCGGGGGTGATTGCCCTGCCGAAAGGCTATTCTGCTGCCGAAGGCGCGACCTTGCCGTGCGCGGCGTTAACAGCTTGGCATGCTTTGTTTGAGGTGAAGCCGATTAAAGCAGGTGATCGCGTCTTGTTATTGGGCACAGGTGGGGTGTCTATTTTTGCCCTGCAATTTGCCATTGCCGCGGGCGCTGAGGTCATCATCACCTCATCATCTGATGAGAAATTAGCCCGGGCCAAAGCCATGGGCGCGCATCATCTGATTAATTATAAAAACACCCCTGAATGGCATGACTCTGTGCTGGACCTGACCGGCGGTGAGGGCGTTGATGTCACCGTCGAGGTCGGCGGTCCTGGAACCGTCACCCGCTCCATCGAAGCAACCCGTGTTGGCGGCGCTGTTGGCATGATTGGGGTACTGTCTGGGGGCGAATTAAATCCCACGCGGGTGATGCGGAAATCGATCCGCCTACAAGGTATTTATGTCGGCTCGCGGCGCATGTTTCAGGATATGAACCGGGCCATTGATCTCCATGGTATCAAGCCCGTGATTGACAAGGAATTTGCCTTTGATGCCGCCCCGGCCGCATTCCATGAAATGCAAGGCCAAGGGCATTTTGGTAAAATTATTGTCAAGGCTTAGGGCGCTGCGCCTGTATCCACAATAAGACAGCGCCTGCATTTCAGGCTTTATAAAAGCTGATAACGCCGCTAACCTAATGAAAAATATGGCGGAACACTATGAGGACAGAAACAAGCATGTATACGCAAAGCTATGCACATGGTGCCAGTGATCGTCCGTTGTTAGGGCAAACCATTGGTGTGAACTTTGATAATGCAGCGGCGAAATGGCCTGATCGTGAGGCACTGATTGTCCGCCATCAGAATATTCGTTGGACGTATAGCGATTTGAAACGCGAGGTGGACGCCGCAGCGGCTGGTTTTTTAGGGCTGGGGTTGATGCCAGGTGATCGGATCGGCATTTGGTCGCCGAATAATGCCGAATGGCTGGTGACGCAATATGCAACTGCCAAAGCAGGTCTGATTTTAGTCAATATCAACCCGGCCTATCGTGTCTCTGAATTGGAATATGCGCTGAATAAAGTCGGCTGTAAGGCGTTAATCTTGGCCTCGGCCTTTAAGACCAGTGACTATATGGCAATGGTTCGCGAACTGGCACCTGAAATTGATGATTGTCCCGCTGGGGCGCTTAAAAGTGCCCGCCTGCCACAGCTGAAAAGTGTGATTAAAATTGGGGGTGGGCCTGTAGCTGGATTTTTTGACTTCAGCGATATTGCGCAATTCGGCACTGATGAAACGCGGCAAACCCTTTCTGGTTTGGCGGCCATCCTGCAATTTGATGACCCCATCAACATTCAGTTCACCAGCGGCACCACCGGGTTCCCCAAAGGCGCAACCCTCACTCATTTCAACTTGCTGAATAACGGCTATTTCACGGGTTTGGGGTTGAAATTCACCGACAAAGATCGGCTTTGTGTGCCGGTGCCACTGTATCATTGCTTTGGCATGGTGTTATCAAACATTGCCACGTTAACGCATGGTGGGGCGTTGATTTATCCATCGGAGGCGTTTGAACCGTTAAGCGTTTTAGAAGCAGTACACGCGGAAAAGTGCACCGCTTTACATGGTGTGCCGACCATGTTCATTGCGGTCTTGGCTCATCCACAATTTGCAGATTTTGATCTGTCGTCATTGCGGACAGGCATTATGGCAGGCTCGCCATGTCCGATTGAGGTGATGAAAAAAGTCGTTTACGACATGAATTGCGCCGAGATGATCATCGGGTATGGGATGACTGAAACCAGCCCCGTGATCACCTTTTGTGAGACCGATGATCCGATTGAAAAACAAGTTGGTTCTGTCGGCCGGGTTTTCCCGCATGTGGAAGCTAAAATCATTGATGATGAGGGCCGGATTGTGGCCCCTGGTGTCACAGGAGAGTTGCTCGCCCGCGGGTATAACGTCATGCAAGGTTATTGGGATGATCCCGAACGTACCGCAGAGGCGATTGATATTGCCGGATGGATGCACACCGGCGACCTTGCGACCATGGATGATGAGGGTTACTTCAATATCGTTGGCCGGGTGAAGGATATGGTGATCCGCGGCGGCGAAAATATTTACCCACGGGAGATTGAAGAATATCTCTACCGCCACCCCAGCATTAGTGATGTGCAGGTGTTTGGGGTTCCGGACGACCGGTTTGTTGAGGAGCTTTGCGCCTGGATTACGGTTGTCGACGGCGCAAGCTTAGATGAAGACGCGGTCCGGGCGTTCTGCCAAGGGCAGATTGCGCATTATAAAATCCCCCGCTACATCCGCTTTGTCGACGAATTCCCGATGACGGTCACAGGTAAGATTCAGAAATTTATGATGCGCGAGCAGATGATCTCTGAATTGGGTCTTCGCGTTCAGGAAACAGCTTAAGCCGGCATGGGGACATAGGCAGCGGCCATATGTCCCGCAAATTGATGCTGTCCGGGTGCCGCTATTCAGCGGCTGCAGCAATCTCAATTGCTGTGTTATCGACTCTGACTTCACCTTTGGCATTGTCGACGGTCAGATAATGATCGAAATAGGTGAGGCTTGGGCGGGCACCAAATCGGTCCTCGATCCAGCCCCACCAGTCATCATTAAACCAGGCTTCTGCATCGGCGCGGCTTTCCCATAGATAGACGCCGCCACCACCGTCCTCGCCATTGAGGAAGTCTTTACGGATCAGGCCTTTGACCTCTCGGTAAATCGGCGCGCTTTTGCGGGCACCTGAAATTGATGCTTGTTTGTCGGGCTTGGGCCCATTGCGTGGAATTTGAACAATTGTGATCACCATTGGCAGGATCCCCTTTTGCTGTTCCATGACCGATTAGCTGAAAGGGTTCCACAAGTGCCATCGTTTAAACAGTGAAAAAATGTTAATCGAGAAAATATCTGAAGACCCAGATTTTCTGAAAATGAAAAAAATAATATAATCAGTCGATTAAGGGGGCGATCAAAGTAGCCAACTTGCACCATGCGTTTGCCAATCCGTCAGTTGAACATCGATGAGGATCACTTCGCTACCGCCAAATGTGAGCAGAAGGTCGCCATCGGTTGTCATTCTGGCATCTGTGATTGGCTCTGAAATTGCCAGTCGGTCGCCACTATCGGCATCAAAGTCCGTGATGATATCGTGACCACTGTTGGCGTTAAAATGAAATTGGTCGGCACCGCTGCCACCGTTCAATGTGTCGGCACCGCGATTGCCATGCAGAATGTCGTCGCCGCTGCCACCATCCACATAATCATCACCCTGGCCACCAAAGAGCTGATCATTTTCCCGATTGCCGAACAAGCTGTCATTGTCTTTATTGCCGTAAACCAGATCGTCGCCTTGGCCACCATATGAAATATCGTTATGTTGACCGCTGTAAAGTGTGTCATCGTCTTTATTGCCATAGCTGAGGTCGAGGCCCTGATTGCCATAGGCCAAATCTGACCCTTGGCCGCCGAATAAGCTGTCTTGATCAGCGCCACCGGACACATCGTCATCGCCGATATTGCCATAAATGATATCATCGCCATCATCGCCCAGTAACGTGTCATGGCCACCTTCACCGCGCATGGTATTGTTACCGGGGTTGCCAATGGCAACGTTACTAAGTGCGTTAAGGGTAACGCTGAGATGACTTATGCCTGTGAGCTGAATATTCTCAATATTGTCTGGCAGGTAAGGTACATCGACATCTGTGACGACATTATCAATGCCGTCCGTGCCGTCATTTGTGGTGAAAGGACCTGGCGGCGGAATCGCTGCAATGGGGTTATCTGTCGTCGATTCTGATGCCTCGGGCGCGGGGTTGGACTCCGGCGCGGGTG
>JBELLC010000110.1:0-9959 GCA_042088965.1 Nisaea sp.
AACCAAGGTCGAAAAGATGTTGCCAATACCAACACCAACACCCATCAGCGCAATAACAGCGATGCCGGCACCCAGCATTTTCGCGGCTTCAACTTCCATCAGAGACATCCTCTTTTTAGTGGTCGTAGGGAAAAGCCATCATGGCTTCCGTTTAAAACAAAACTTAGTGCAAATGAATAGCGTCGTGCAGGTAGATGCAAGTCAAGACCGTAAACACATAGGCCTGCAAAAACGCCACCAAAATCTCAAAACCTGTTAGCGCGATAATCATCGCCAAAGGGGCAAACCCAAAGAAAGCCAACGCCACTGTGAAGCCGCCAAACACCTTCATCATGGTGTGACCGGCCATCATATTGGCGAACAGTCGAACCGACAAGCTTACAGGTCGCGAGAGATAGGAAATTACCTCAATCGGGACCAGCAGCGGCGCCATCCACAAGGGCGCGCCATCGGGAAAGAAATAGGTGAAGAAATGTGTACCATGGCGCACCAAGCCAATGATCGTCACGCCAATGAACACCACGAAAGCCAACCCAAAGGTGACCACGATTTGGCTGGTAAAGGTATAAGCGTAAGGCAGCATGCCGAGCAGGTTACCTGCCAAGATGAACATAAATAGCGTGAAGATGAAGGGGAAATATTGCCGACCATCCCGGCCCACATTATCGCGCACCATATTGGCAATGAACTCATAGCTAAGCTCTGCCATTGATTGCCAGCGGCCAGGGACCAGTTTTCCGGCCCGCATGCTAAGGGTCAGAAACAAGGTTACAACCGCGACGGCGGCGATCATAAAGGCAGACGAGTTGGTCAGTGAAATATCCACACTACCGATTTCAATCGGTACCAACGGTGTCAGCCGAAACTGTTCAACTGGCGATGCCACGGGACGCTCCCTTTTTCATGCTTCACCGTCAGGCTCATCGCCGGACCGCTGCTTCCCGAAACTGCCGCCGGTTGCTCCAGCGACACGATAAACGTTCATCATCCCGGCTCCCGAACCGAGAAAAAAGAACACAATCATCAGCCACGGCCGAGTGCCGAGCCAATGATCCAGGAGGTAACCGATTAAGCTCCCGACCGCAACCCCTGCAACCAGTTCGATGCCAACCCGCATCGCCTGACCAAGGGCACTTGATCGGGGTTTATCCGAACCTTGCCGCAGTTTTTCCTCGCGGTCTTGGGCGCGCTGTAACCGCGCATCCAAGTCCTCCTCCGAGGGAAGTTTCTTCGGCTCGTCCATCGCCTACGATCTGACCCTGCTGCTGCCAGCAGAATCTGAAATTTGGTCACCCCAACGCAATTTTGACAATTTGTCAGCACCGCGCCTGTCGCCGCAGTCAAGACTGCATAAACGCCGCAAAGATACGGACAGTGCGCGCCCCTGTCAAGATCAAAGAAACACGCATAACTCACTGAAATATAATGAAATTTTGTTTATTTTAGATTAACCGACATCCCGTAATTGCTCTGCGCCACGCAGATCGACAGAAACAAGCTGGCTGACCCCGCGTTCTGCCATGGTGACCCCGAACAAACGATCCATGCGCGCCATGGTCATGCGGTGATGGGTAATGATTAAAAACCGTGTGCCTGTTAGCTTGGCAATTTCACTCAATAAGCTGCAAAAACGGTCCACGTTGGTATCGTCCAAAGGCGCATCAACCTCATCCAAGACACAGATTGGCGCTGGGTTTGTCAAGAATGCGGCAAACACAAGGGCGATCGCTGTTAACGCCTGCTCGCCGCCGGATAGTAAAGACATGACCTGCATTCTTTTGCCTGGCGGGCTGGCAAAGATTTCCAAGCCAGCATCGAGGGGGTCCTCTTCTTCTGTTAGCGTCAAATGGGCATCGCCGCCGCCAAATAATTTGCCAAAGAGTTTTTGGAAATGCTCGTTAACCGCTTCAAAGGCAACCACCAGACGTTGCCGGCCCTCACGGTTTAAGGCTGATATGGCACTGCGCAGCTTGGCAATGGCGGCAATTAAGTCATCACGTTCTGCTTGCATCGTTGTGATTTGATGGCCTAATTCCTCAATTTCCTGTTCTGCGCGCAGATTAACAGGGCCCATATTATCGCGTTCCCGCCCCAACCGTTCAACACGTTGGGCAAGGTCGCTTTCTTCGGCAAAGTTTTCGCTTGGGTCAATCTCTGCCTGTGCCAAAATCTCACTAGGTTGACAGTCGAGGCGCTCAGCAATCCGCTCTTTGAGCTGCTGCACCGCTTGATTGGAGCCTTCCAATTCGCCCTCCGCACGGACCATGGTCTCACGTGCATCGGCCAATACACGTTCGGCTTGGCGGTTTTGTGCAGCGAGGTTTTCAGCCTCGGTTTCTTGCCGGGCAAGGGCGTCGGTACTTGCCTTACGGGCGGCGTCGGCTGTTTCTTGAGAGGCGCGCAGGACGGCGCGTTGGCTTTGGATTTCGCTCGGGCGGCCAGTCAATTGAGAAATCTCAAGGCGGCCGGCCTGATCGCGTGCTTCGAGCTCTGCCAGGCGATGACCCGCGCGTTCCAGGCGGTCGCGCCATGAGGCTTGCTCGCTTTTAATGCTGGTTTGCCGCCGCTGGCGATTATCAATCTCGCGCGTCAATTGGTCATGGGCGGCCCGGGCGTCGAGCAGGGTGGCCCGTTGATCAGCCAGTTCAGCGCGTTTGGTGGTTGTTTCAGTCCGCAGCGTGGCAACATCAGGTAAGGTCGCGCGTTCCTGTTCTGCTGTTGCTATTTGTTGACCTGCTTCCTGGTGCTCAACGGACAGCCGCTCTAAGGTTTCAGAAATTGCTGCAAGTTTGGTTTGAATGCTGGTCATGCGGGCTTCAATGGCGGCTTGATGGGAGCGCGCTTTATCGCGTTCGTTTTGGGCGTCACGCAGTTGATCGCGCAGCTGCGCTTCATTGGCTTCATTCGTGCGCAATAAGGTTTCTGCTGTTGCTAAGCCGGTTTGGGCGAGGTGCAGATCGTTTTCGGCCACCTGCAATGCTTGGCGACGGTCGTTCAGCCGGTTTTGTTGTTGTAACCGAACCGCCGCAGGTGTGGGGCCGTTATCATCGCGCATAAAACCATCCCAGCGCCACAAACCGCCTGCCATGGTCACCAGGCATTGGCCAAGCATCAGATCAGGTTGCAGCAAGGCGGCGACCTCGGCATCTTCAGCAACGCCAATTTGTGCCAAACCCCGTTGCAGTGCAGCTGGGGCATTGGTCAGGTCCGCCAGAGCCGTAACTGATTCCGGCAAGGCGCTATCGCTTGGATGTGGTGGCAGGTGGCGCCAGCCACTCGCGCCGGTTGTTGCCGTTATTTGTGGCCGCTCCAGGGCGCTCCCAAACGCAGCAGCTAGGGCTTTTTCGTAACCAGGTTTCACTGTTATTTGATCAAGAATGGGGGCCTCCACATCATCCCGGTCACGGTCCAGCGCGGCGGCGAGCGATTCAATGTCAGCCTTAATTTTCCCTGCTGCACTGCTGGCGTAACGCTCCGCATCCCGGCAGCTCGCATAGCTTGCCTCAGCGGTTTTTCGGGCCTCAGTAGCGGCGGCGCAGGCGCGTTCAGCTGCGGTCACACCCGCAATGGCGGCGGCCACGCGACTGCCAGCGGCGGTCACGTCTGCGCTGCCAACCGCATCCGCTTCCAAGTCACGGCGTTGGTCTTCTAATTGTGCGCTTTGTCGGTCCATTTGCGCCAACCGGTCGTGGAGCTGTTTTGACTGCCGATGCAGCGCCGCGGTTTTAGCTTCGGTTATGGCAATGATTTCGGTGGCTGCCGCGACAGCTTCATCAATTCTTTCAGCCGCGCGATTGGCCTCGGTTAAGCTTGCGTTGACCGTCTTCAAGGCGTCAGCCTCGCCTGCTTGTGCAAGGGTTAATGCCGCTGTTTCTTGGGTTAATTTTGCCATTGCTGTGTCAGCTTCTGAGGCAAGCATTTTTTCCCGCTCAAGGTCATCGCTAACCTGCCGTAAGCGCGTTTCAGCCTCGCTTTTCGCGGTACTGACGCGGCGCTCCTCGGCGTCGAGCTCGGCCAGGGCCATCGTAATCCGTTGCAAGACGGCTGCCGCTTCGGCTTCGGTTTGCCGCAAGCTTGGCAGATTTGCTGCCGCCTGTGTTTGTGCTGTCATCAGCGCCGTTGCTTCGCCTGTTAGCTGATGCACAAGGGCTTTGCAGTCCACAAGTCGCCGCCCCGCCTCGGCTCGAATGGTCAGTGCGGCTTGCCAACGGACATGAAACAGAATCGATTCTGTGCGCCGAATGCGCTCACTGACGCTGCGATAACGGGCGGCTTGCCGTGCTTGTTTGCGCAACCCGTCCATTTGACTGCTCAGCGCTGTTAAAACGTCTTCAAGGCGCTCTAAATTGGCTTCTGCCGCCCGCAGTCGGAGTTCTGCCTCATGGCGGCGGGAGTGCAGGCCGCGGATATTCGCCGCCTCTTCCAGCAAATGGCGGCGGTCCCGCGGTTTGGCATTAATGATGGTGCCGATCCGGCCTTGGCTGACCAGCCCGGCAGCGCGCGCACCGGTGGCAGAATCCGCAAACAGCAATTGCACATCACGGGCGCGGCTTTCTTTGCCATTTACCCGATAGCCTGACCCTTTACCGCGCTCAATGCGCCGCGAAATGGTCAGGTCATCATGATCGTTAAAAGTCACCGGCGCGCGCCGGTCAGAATTATCAATGGCGAGGTGAACTTCGGCGACATGTCGGGCGGGCCGGTCGCTGCTGCCGCCAAAGATCACGTCATCCATCTCACCGCCGCGCATTTGCTTGGCGGAGGTCTCCCCCATGACCCACCGCAGGGCCTCAACAAGGTTTGATTTACCGCACCCATTTGGCCCAACAACCCCTGTCAGGCCCGGCTCAATTTGCAACTCTGTCGGATCAACGAATGATTTAAATCCGCTTAATCTGAGTTTAGAGAAATGCACTGACCGGCCCTATGGGTTGCTAACCGGTCATTTCAGCGAGCAGCGCATCAAATTCGTCAAGCGGCAGAAAGCCGTTTAATTTGCGGTCGCCGATCAGAAATGTCGGGGTGGACTGAACATCCAGGTCGCGATTGGCGACCAGCCGTGAATTGGCGATACTATCCAGCAATTCGGTATTCATCATTGCCGTCTGTATGTAGCTTGAGCTGAGGCCCGCCAGCCGACCGATTTGCTTGAGGGCGGCCAGAACATCATCTGCCCGCGTCCAGCGCGGCTGTTGATCATATAGCACGGTGATCAACGCATCATAGCGTTTTGCGGGCGCGCTACGGGCCATTGCAGCCGCACGTAAGGCCCAGATATCCAATGGAAAATCGCGGTATTCCATGCGCAATTTGCCGGTATCAATATATTTCTCTTTAAGCGTTGGCAAAATCTCCCGGTGGAACTTTCCGCAAGCACCACAGGTTAACGAAAAATATTCAATCATGGTCAAAGGCGCGTCTTCTGAACCTAGATAGCGGGGCGCTAACGCGGCGGCCACGTCAACCGAGGTTTCCGCGCGAAGCGGGCCAGAGATGCCGGCCAAGGTTGCAGGGGCAGCGATAAAGCTTGCCAGCACAAGGTTTAGTGTTCTGCGGTCCAATTTATTTTCCTCCCCACAATATATAGCAATTATAGTCAGTTCGCGAAACATCGGCAATAGCCCAGTAACAGCCTATAGAGCCATCACAATATGGTCGAATTATGGTCTGCCATGGGCAGCTTTTAGCGGCTTTTCTTCGGCGTGACTGAATTACGTGCAATCGCTGCCCCCAAACGCGCAAGGGCTTGTTTCAATTGCGCATCACCAATGGCGTTGACGCTTTGCAGGGCGGCCGCTTCATCGGCAGCTGTTGGCGGCGTAAATTTGCGCCGTGGGGCAGCTGGCGGTGGCAAGGCACCCTGGCGGATGGCAATTTGCGTAATCGCCTGATAGCCAAAGAGCTGATTGACCTTGGCGATGATATTCGGCGTTAGATGTTGCACCTCCAATGCGCGTCCACTGGTCACACGCAGAATCAATTTCCCATCGCGCCGACCGCTTGATCCACTGTGCCGGGGGAATTTGATTTCTTCGGGCTGACACCATGCCGCTAAAGCTGTACCGATAATTTCAGGCCAATGCCGCAACACACTCATTTCGATGAAGCCACGCTTGCGCAAGCTGATCCCGGCAGCTTGGTCAAGCAGGCTGGCCACAGGTTGTAGACCATAACCGCGGCGAGGTGATTTTTTGTCATTCATTTCCGGTATCCCGCGTTAAGATTAACCTGGTTGTGAGTTGAGGGAAAGGATGGCGATGTGGCGACGGTCCATGAACCATCGAAAACAGCGCAAGGGCCGCGACAGCGGGCCATGGCAGCACAGTTATTGACATGGTATGACCGCCATCGGCGTCATTTGCCTTGGCGATCTGCCCCTGGGGAGCAGGCTGACCCCTACCATGTCTGGCTCAGTGAAATTATGTTGCAGCAAACAACAGTGGTCACTGTCAAACCGTATTTTGAAGATTTTCTGGCGCGCTGGCCACGGGTCGCCGATTTAGCAGCGGCGCCCTTAGATGCTGTGCTGTCGGCCTGGGCAGGTCTTGGATATTACGCCCGGGCGCGCAATTTACATAAATGCGCGCTTGCCGTGGTTGACCGACATGGGGGTGTTTTCCCGGCAGATGAGGCGGCTTTACGCGATTTGCCCGGGATTGGCCCCTATACAGCGGCGGCGGTTGCTGCCATCGCCTTTGATTTGCCGACAACGCCTGTAGATGGCAATATTGAACGGGTGATGGCGCGGCTCCACCAAATTGAGACCCCGTTACCCGCGGCGAAACCTGAAATTCATCGTCTGGCCACAACCCATACCCCAGCGCATCGTGCTGGTGATTACGCCCAGGCCTTGATGGATCTTGGGGCGACAATTTGCACGCCGCGTAAACCGATCTGTGCGCTCTGTCCATGGCAGCAAGATTGCCGTGGGTTTGCCTCTGGGGTCCCGATGACATGGCCAAAGCGCCTGCCAAAGCCCGTTAAGCCGCAGCGCAGAGGTGTGGCGTTTTTATATTATCGCGGCGATGGTCAGGTGCTTTTCCGGCGGCGGCCTGAACGCGGCTTGCTGGGGGGTATGACCGAGGTTCCGTGCAGCCCCTGGTCGACGGTGGATCAGGGGGCTGAGCTGGGGTTTGAGGAGGCCTTAAAAGCGGCCCCGCAGCCTGCCCATTGGGACCGTCTGGAGGGAAAAGTGCGTCATGTTTTTACCCACTTTAGCCTGGAATTGACGGTGGTTGTAGCCCAAGTAAACGCCACAGACGCTGATGTGCCGGGCTGTTTTTGGCACCCTCTTGATGCGCTTGAGGCTTTGGCGTTGCCAACCGTGATGATGAAAGTCTTGCGGCATGGCTTGGCACAACGGCGATGAAGGTTGGAGGGTGATGATGGATCTGTTTTGCAGCAATAAAAGGCGGTTTTGGCGGGCTTGGTGCGTGAGCGTGATTGTGGCTGTATCGTTTGGTTCTATGGCCGTGTGGGCGCAAGACACCGCGCCTTTGGTGAGCTCAGATCTGTATGACAAAACGGAATTTCTGGAGCAGGATTGTGGAATCTTAGACGGCAACACTGCGCCGTTAAACCGCTTGACCCGCATAAAAGGCGGCTTGGCGCTATCGAACCTTAATTTGACCTATCTTGGTAAGCCTTTGCATAAACTCACCAATGACGATTTCAGAATTTTACCGGCGCTTCTGATTCAATGTAAAAACAGTGACCCTGCTTTGGCAAAATATCAAGCTAAGCGGCTGCGAGCGCTGGTCCAAGATGCCCGCAGCAGCTATGAGCGTAGCATCGCGTGGTTTCAAAAAATTAAATCTGAAGTCTTAAGAATGACAGGCACGTTGGCTGATATTCGCCGGATCCATGATTTAGAAAGCCAACTACCGGGGCGAAGTTTGCAGGTGACAAGTGCTGAAATGACCGAAATGGCAGCATGGTTAAATGCGCAACGGGACTTGCTTTACCAAAAAAAACCAGCGGATCGCCGTGGCAATGGCGTCGGTTTGTTTGATCCAGGTCCCTCCTTGCCTCCTGGCAGCCCAGATTAACGCGGGCGCTGCGTAAACAGAGAAAAATTATCGGTTTGATTGCGGGATTGTTATAATTTTGCTACTCTAAATAGATCGTTAAGGAGGAGGTGTTGATGCGTGAACTATTAATGCCGTTAGATCAAAGTGGGGGTGAGTGGGCACCTGTTGAATTTGCCCTTGGCCTCGCCCGCCGAAGCGGTGGTCGGGTCCTGGCGGGGTTTCACCCGCGACTAGAAACATTACCTGTTGTTGATGCTATGGGGGGTGGGGCGATTGTTCTGTCTGAACAGCCAGAAAGCCGGACAGAAACAGCGCGTGCGGCGGAAAAGGGCTTGTTTGCGCTGATCGACCGGATTGCGCCTGGGAATGCTGAGCATGTAACGTTTGAGGCTGATTGTATTGACACTGTCTATGCCATCGGCGAGCAAGCACGTGTTCATGACGCCACCATTGTCAGCAAAGATGACCGCTATCAAGATTGGCGACTCATTTTTGAAACAGCGCTTTTTGAAGGCGGTCGACCAGTCTTTTTAGTGCCCTCTGATTGGCGCGGTGACAGCGGTGCTACGGTTGCTGTTGCTTGGAATGGCAGCACTGAGACAGCCCGCCTGATTGGCCAGAGCCTGGAGTTGATGCGGACAGCGGCGACGGTGCATGTGATCACCGTTGAACACTGGACAGTGCCAGGGCCTGATGGCAGCCAATTGGCCGCTTACCTTGGACGCCATGGGATTAATGTGGTGAATACTCATGTGCCAAATCGCGGTGGGCCAGGGGCGTCAGTGTTGCGGGCCGCTGATAATTTGAAGGTCGATTTGCTGTTAAAAGGCGCGTACACGCAAAGCCGTTTGCGGCAAATGATTTTCGGCGGTGCCACCAGCGAGATTATCGCGGATGCCCGCATGCCGATTCTCTTCGCCCATTAAGGCGCAGATTTCAGGCCGCGCATGAGAAACGGGCGTCGCAACCTGCGACGCCCGTTCGTTGTGTTGCCTTTGGACGATATCGCTATCTGCTTAATAGAGGTTTTGCGCTGACACCATCGCATAAAGCATGGGAATTGAAAGCAAAGTATTCGTGCGTGACACCAGCATGGCTATTTTAGCCGATGCCGCCTTGCGATCCGTATCTGCTTCAACAATCCCTAAAGCGCGTTTTTGGTTTGGCCAAATAACGAACCAAACATTGAACCACATGATGGCACCGAGCCACATGCCGATACCGATGGCGGTATGCTTGGCAATGCCATCGCTGCCCAGGGTAATTGCCTGCAACAGGTAGCCATTTAAATACGCCAGAAGCAGGCCCGTGATCAGGGTTGCCATGGCAGCCCAACGAAACCAGAACAAGACTGCTGGTGCGATAACTTTTCCGATCGCGGGCTTTTGTTCATCTGGGATATTGGGCATATTTGGAATTTGAACAAAGTTCAAATACCACAGCAAGCCGACCCACATCACACCGCTGAGAACATGCAGCCAACGGATAATGAAAGTCCCCCAGGCATGATCCGCAACGAAGCTTTCGCCCTGCATATTGGCGGTGACGCCAACCATAACGATGGTCAACACGACACCGCTGATGACGGTATATTTTAGGTTGGTCAATAGAACGGTCATGATCATTCCTCCCTGATGTTCGGCTTGATGACATGACCGCACACTCATAACCGTTGGCGATCATTGGCCGCATTGGGCGACAGTTTAGGGAGAAAAAACCAAAAGTTGAAGAAATAAATTATGTCAACAATTTTTAGATTATCGGCTTAGATAACGCCCTTTTCACGTAATTCTGATATCGCGCACTCATCAAGGCCAATCTCTGTCAGCAGCGCGTTTGTGTCCTTTCCAAGCGCGGGGGCGGCGGCCTTTGGTACGGCGTTATTGCCGTCCCGGATTGGGTGCGCCACCATTTGAAAGCTCTCGCCTG
>JBELLC010000111.1:0-1735 GCA_042088965.1 Nisaea sp.
CAGCGCACCAAGTCAGCAACTGTCACCACATCACTTGGCAGTGTGACGTCTTCTTCACTGACGCCAACTTTATGTCGTAGCCAGGCAAAATATAAAATTTTCACCGCATCACCTCCGTAAAGGGAACATAGTCGAGCAGATCGCCTGGCACAATCTCGGTGCACTCATCGCTGAGTTCAACAACCCCATCTGCGGCCACCATGGTGGTTAAAATCCCAGAACCACTGCCGGGAATTTGTTGAAGTTGCAGCTGACCGCTGGCATTTGGCCGCACCGCGACCCGTAAATATTCACGCCGACCGGGTTTTTTCTGAAAGCTAAAGCCCGCAGGTAGGGGATAAAATACCGGCTCTGGCCAGGGCGCGCCTGCCAGGCGTGTGAGCAACGGTCGGGCAAAGCGCAGATAGGTCACCATCACCGCTACCGGATTGCCGGGCAGGCCGATGAACGGCACATTCCCCATTTGCCCCATCGCCAATGGTCGTCCCGGTTTAATCGCGATTCGCCAAAGATGGATTTGGCCATGGGCGCTGACAGCGTGTTTTACATGATCTTCCTCGCCGCCAGAAACCCCGCCAGAGGTGATCACCGCATCATGGGTTTTGGCGGCGGCATGAAGCGCATCGCTAATCGTGTCAAAATCATCGCGAAGAATCCCAAGGTCATTCACGACAAAGCCATTGGCGCGTAACATGGCGGCAATCACTTGCCGGTTAGAATCATAAATTTTACCGTTCGCCGTCGCGCTGCCAGGCTCACACAACTCATCCCCTGTGGAAAATAAGGCCACCCGAAGTCGTTGATGGACAGCAATCTCCGCCCGCCCCAGTGAGGCGATAACCCCAAGCTCTTGTGGGCGTAAAACCTGACCTGGGTAAAGGATGCGATCGCCAACGGCAATATCTTCGCCGGCAAAACGGCGGTTGGCACCTGCTTTTATCCCCGCAGGCAGGACCACGGTATCACCGTCACGTTGGCAGTCTTCCTGCATGAACACGGTATCAGCGCCCGGGGGCATCGGCGCACCCGTAAAAATGTGTGCTGCCGTCGCTTCCAGAGGGGTGGTGGTGGGCGCATCGCCAGCGGCAATACGGGTGGTGACAGGCAGCCGTGTTGCTGTCCCTGGGTGTAGGTCTTGGTGGCGCACAGCATAGCCATCGACCGCCGCATTATCGCAGGGCGGGACCGCCCGGTCGGCAAGCACAGGCGTTGCCAAAATCCGCCCTTCAGCACCTGCCAGGGCAATGGTTTCAATCTTGGTAACAGGCTGGGCAACCGCCTGCAAATGGGCTAAAGCGTCTGCCACGGGCAGAAGCGGTTGGTCAATGGCAAAGCAATCATTGGCCAATTGCGGCGGCAGTGATGGGGGACGCGGGGCCATTTAGAGGCGGTCCCGTGGTGTCTTTAAACCAATGTCGGCAAGAATAAAGTCAGCAATCGTGGTCACGTCGTCGAGGTTGAACTGTGGGATATCAGGTGCGTCGTTGTCGCCCAGCACGGGGGCGCTGGCAATCGCAACGATGGTCGGATCATCGCGGCAGAGGAGCGATTTGCCCAGGCTGCTGCGGTGTACTTCCATTTTACGATGGGGGTGGCGTTTAAAGCCTTCAACCAATATCAGATCAACCGCTGACATGCGGTCTAGCAAGTCTTCCAGGCTCGGCTCTGGTTGGTCATGATGTTCATGCATCAAAGCCCAACGTTGCGCCGAGGTAATTAAGACTTCACTGGCGCC
>JBELLC010000111.1:1835-5312 GCA_042088965.1 Nisaea sp.
TGTTCGGCCTCCGGTGTGGCGTGGGACAGACCGCGTTGAAGATAATCATAGCCTGTAATCAGTGTCAGCCCGGCTGCCACCCAAAGGCCAATTTCACCAATCATGACCGCCGGAATAAGCGTTGGTGCCGATGGTCCGATGATCACAAAGCCAAGGGCCAACATCTGGATTGTTGTTTTCCATTTTGATAACCGGCTTACCGGCATCCCCACACGGATTTCAGCCAAAAACTCCCGCATGCCGGACACCAGAATTTCACGCAATAAAATAACCAGGGCGGGGATGATGGTCCAATTGGCAATGGCATCGACAGCGGTCAAGGCCAGCAGGCAAGCCCCCACCAGAACTTTATCAGCGATTGGGTCGAGCAAGCGGCCAAAATCAGATTGATCATTCATCGTACGGGCAAGATAGCCGTCGAAATAATCCGTGATACAGGCCGCCCCATAGATCAACAGCGCAAGCCAGCGCCAATGGTCACCATCTAGCAGGACGCAGACGACCACGAACGGTACCACGCCAATACGGGCCAAGGTCAAAATATTAGGTATGCTAAACATATTGGTCCATTGATCCGCAGCGTTCTTTCAGGTGTTCAAGGTACACGCAAACAGCAAATACGACAATCAGGCGGTATCATGAAAATGGGCATGAATGCGATTGGCCACGGCAGAACTAATGCCCTCGACCGCTTCGAGGTCCTCAAGTCGGGCGGCTGCGACAGCGCGCGCCGATCCGAAATGCAGCAGCAGCGCCTTTTTGCGTTTCGCCCCAATGCCAGGAATGTCATCAATGGGGGAGGACGCCATGGCTTTAGCCCGGCGGGCGCGGTGACCTTCAATGGCAAACCGATGGGCCTCGTCCCGCAGCCTTTGCAAGAAATAGAGTGCTGGTGACTGGATATCGATGGAAAAGGCAGCCTTGCCCGGCATAAAAAACCGTTCGCGACCGGCATTTCTGTCGGGACCTTTGGCAATCGCGACGATGGGCAGGGAAATCGACAGCGCGTCAAGGACGTCGCGGGCAACTTGTAACTGTCCCGCACCACCATCAATTAAAACCAGATCTGGCCATTCCCCGGCGACCTGCTCAGGGTCTTCTTTTAAGGCGCGGGAAAAGCGCCGTGTGAGCACTTGGCGCATCATTGCAAAGTCATCGCCGGCGGCAATACTTGGATCATCAGACGGGCTGTCACTCTCCGCTCTGTCAGTCACATTGCGGATGTTAAAGCGCCGATAGGCAGGGCGCATGAACCCTTCCGGACCGGCCACAATCATCGCCCCAATGGCATTGCTGCCTTGGATATGAGAGTTGTCGTAAACTTCAATGCGTTCAGGCGGGTCGTCGAGATCAAATAATTCAGCAATTGCTTTTAAATGCCGCTGCTGGCTGGCGGATTCAGCAAGCTTGCGGGCCAGCGCATCACGGGCATTGCTTAAAGCGTGGTCGATCAGTTTGCGTTTATTGCCGCGTTGCGGTGGCAGCACCTGCACTTTACGCTCCGCCTTCAGCGACAAGGCGTCAGCAATCAAACTTAACTCCTCAGGCTGGTGGCTCAGCAAAACCAGGCGGGGAGGCTGTTTGTTGTCATAAAATTGGCCAATGAACGCGGCCAGAA
The DNA here is from genome assembly GCA_042088965.1 of Nisaea sp. Classification (GTDB taxonomy): domain Bacteria; phylum Pseudomonadota; class Alphaproteobacteria; order Thalassobaculales; family Thalassobaculaceae; genus TMED26. Next base: position 3,454 of record JBELLC010000111.1, read on the forward strand.
CCTCGGCGTCGCTGGTCGCCTTGTCATGGCTTAGAAAGTAAGCGCGATTGCCGAAATTACCGCCAGCTCGGAAAAAGAATACCTGAATGCAGCTCCAGCCCCCATCACTGTGCAAGGCGATAACATCGGCGTCCTCGACACCCTCAACGTTAATATCCTGGCGGGCCTGGATACTGGTCAGGGCGCGAATACGGTCACGGTAGCGGGCGGCTGATTCAAAATCCAGCGCGGCGCTGGCCTGCTCCATCGCGGCGACCATCTTGTCTTGTATTTGGCGACTGCGACCGCCTAAAAACATCCGCGCTTCGGTTACCAATTGGCCATAGGCATCGGCATCAATCAAGCCAACACAAGGTGCAGAACAGCGCTTGATCTGATACTGCAGGCAAGGCCGTGAGCGAGCATTGTAAATGGCGTCACTACAATTGCGGATTAAAAACGCTTTTTGCAGCGCGGTTAAGGTACGGTTGACGGACCCAGCTGAGGCAAAAGGCCCAAAATAATCTCCTTTATCTTTCCGGGCCCCGCGATGTTTTACCAATGGCGGGAAGCTATGGTCGCTGCGGATATGGATGAATGGAAAGGATTTATCATCGCGCAAAAGCACATTGTAGCGCGGCTTTAGCCGTTTAATGAGGTTACTCTCTAGCAGCAGCGCTTCAACCTCGCTCTGGGTGGTGACGATTTCCATGCGCAGGGTTTCGCTGACCATACGGAAAATGCGATGACCGATACGCGCTGGTTGAGTATAGGCTTGGACACGCTTTTTCAGGTTGCCTGCTTTACCAACGTATAGCACCTGATCGCGACCGCCGATCATACGATAAACCCCCGGCCCATTGGGGAGGGTTTTAACAACACCCTGGATAATGGCGACGCCGTGCTTGATATTGGGGCTGAACACGCTTTCCGCGTGCGCATCGCCATTAATGCGATTATCGGGCGTATCAGCCTTGATTTTGCCTGAATCCGTCATGCTGTCCGTTTCGAAAGATTGACCGTCATCGTCACCATCTGGTGAGCGTTTATGAAGCACAATAAATCGCTTCTGTTATTAATCCACCAAACCTGTGGATAAAACTATGGAAAAACACTGGCGAAAGTCCAGAACGCCAGCATATCTGCGCACTCAATCAATTTGCTCAAAAAAAAGGCAAAATACCTAACCCATTGAAAAGATGTCAGGTTATATTGGTTTTTTGTTGGGTCACCGTCAAGCTCCTCTCAATGCGCCGCTATTTCTGAGGACGCAATAGAAAATTTTACAATGTGTAAAACTTTTCACTATTGACTCTTGAACATGCTGATTTCCATACAGAATTTTTCCGATTGGCTGGATAAGTGATGGCCTTATCCAACGCAGGTATCACAGATCGCCGTTGGTTGCGGTGCAGGGGCCTTTACGGAACTGGTGAATAAAGATTGTGCGCCGACGGCACTGGTTGGCATTGATCCTTCACAAGATCAAATCGCCTATGCCAAAAAAAAGAGTGGCCACATTGCCAAATTCCGCGTCGGCGACGCAATGGCTTTGTCTTTTGAGGCAGATCGTTTCGATGTTGCCGTGATGGCTTTGGTGATCTTTTTTGTGCCTCAGCCGTTGACGGGCGTTCGCGAAATGGCCGGTGTCGTTGCGCCGGGCCAAATGGTCGCAAGCTATACCTGGGACTCGGTCGGTGGTGGCAGCCCAACACATATGATATCCGAAGCGCTGGTCAAATTGGATGTGTTTCGACCCAAGGCACCAAACGGTGCCGTGTCGCAAATGGATGCCTTACATAATCTTTGGGCCCAAGCTGGCCTAACGGCGATCCGGTCCAAAGAAATCACAGTGACACGGACCTTTGTGGATTTTGCCA
>JBELLC010000111.1:5412-9926 GCA_042088965.1 Nisaea sp.
CCTTTTCTTGCATTGAAACGAGCTTAAATCATGGATGCCGCCAGCAAAAAGACTGTTCTGATTACCGGCGGGGGCAAGCGCATTGGCCGCGCCTTATGTCTCAATTTCGCCGCCGCTGATTGGACCGTACGGGCGCATTACAACCGGTCTGCCGATGCCGCCGCAGAGGTGGTGCAGATGATCACCGGTGCCGGTGGGACCGCCAGTGCCGTGGCAGGTGATTTGGCGGCATTTGAAGGCCCTGATCGCCTTATTGAAGGCGCTTTGGCGGATGGCCCGTTGGATCTGTTGGTGAATTCAGCGTCGGTTTTCCATTATGACCAACCTATCGCCATGGACTCGTCGATCTGGACCGAAACAATGGCTGTTAACCTGCGCGCGCCGATGCGTTTGGCGGAATTGTTTTATCACCACGCCAAAGACCGTCGTGGCGGCCTGGTTGTGAATATTTTGGACAGTGGCGTTAACGCACTGACCCCAGATTATTACTCTTACATGGTGGCGAAAGCGGGCTTAGCGGCGGCAACGCAAATGATGGCAATGCGATTCGCACCAGAAGTTCGCGTCGGTGGTGTGGCCCCGGGCCTCACGTTGATCAGTGGGGATCAAACCGAAGCTGAATTTGATGCTGATCACCGCCGTAATCCTTTGCAACAAGGCTGTCAGCCCAGCGATATAGCCCGCGCCATTTCCTTCATGTATGACACTGCCAGCATGACGGGGCAGGTGGTTACCATTGATGGCGGATTGTCAATGACGGGCCCTGGCCGCGATGTGGCCTTTATGGGGCAACCGATAAGCGATGAAACCAAAAGTTAGGGTGATAAACGATGCAGATCTTAGCTCAGAAAATCATCCTCCAACGGATGGTTGTGGACTGCCAAATTGGCATTCACGCGCATGAAAAAGCGGGCCCACAAGCAATTACCGTTGATGTGACCCTTGGCTTAGCGGCCAGTTTGGCCGCGCAGAATGATGATATCTTAACGACAGTTGATTATGATCAAGTGTGGAATGGGGTGCATCGGTTGGTAAAAGCCCGCGATTATAATCTGCAAGAGACCCTATGTGCGGCAATCGCAGAGCTCTGCTTGTCGCTTGCAGATGTGGATGAGGTTTGGGTGCGCACCGGCAAGCCGGATGTGTACCCAGATTGTGACTCGATCTCTTATCAACTGCATGCCCGCGCCTAGGCGGCTTGGTGTGGTCGTTCAGCTGATTAGGCGATAAGCGCGGAAACCTCGGGCCAAAACTGCGCCAAAATAATCGCCGCATAAGCAAAAAATGCTGTCATCGCGATGGGCCGGTAAATTTTCGTGAGAAGGATTGTCACGGCCACAAAAACGATCGTTACGGCTGCCATCACCCAAAGCTCAACCGCGAGAACATGGGCAGGGATCACCAGTGGTTTGACCGCTGCAACCACGCCAACAATGCCAATCGTATTAAAAATATTGCTGCCAATGATATTGGCCAGGGCGACTTCTCCATGGCGCTTAATGGCGGCAATCAGGGTTGTTGCCAATTCTGGCAGCGAGGTGCCAACAGCGACCAGGGTGATACCAATCACCGTTTCTGAAAGACCGGCGGCGGTGGCAATAACAACCGCACCGTCAACCAGCAGTTGGGCCCCAATGACGACCGCTGCCATGCCCGCGACGGTCGCAATCGCAGATCGCCCCGGTTTGGCAGGTTCACCCTCTATAACATCCTGATCATTGATTTCGTGCTCAGCGGGCTCCGGACTGTTTTCACCCTGTTCTGCGCGATAGCAGAAAAAAAGATAAGCGGCCAGCAGCAGCACCATCAGAACCCCTTGCCACTGGCTAATGACTCCGCTCATGGCGGCGGCGATAAGAATGGCTGTGGCAGCGAGCAAAGCGAGACCATCGCGACGCAGATGCGCGCCGTTACACACCATCGGGGTGATCACCCCGACCGTCCCAATTAGCAGCAAGATATTGGCGAAATTACTGCCGATCACATTGCCAACAGCAATCCCGGGGACATCGGATAAGGCCGCTTTCAAGCTCACAAATAACTCTGGCGCAGAGGTGCCAAAGGCGATCACTGTCAGGCCAATCACATGTGGGCTGATATTTAAGGCCCTGGCCAGCGATACTGCCCCGCGGATCATCACTTCGGCACCACAGAACAGGAGGACCAAGCCGATTGCCACACATATGATCGCCAGTGTCATTTACTTAAATCTCCGGGCCTTGGATTAAAACGATCTGATGGCTGGGGTACACATGAGTGTGTGGTGCTTGATCACCATCACACCATAGCAGTATTAGATGGGGCTTAAATGCTCAATAATAAGAGAGGCATGCGTCGATCCGAGAAAAACCAATGATCGCCTGTTCGCATTCTGGTGCGGGCTTGCCGCCGCGCTTGGATGGCAGTCTGGGGATTAGTTTGGCTCCGCAGAGGTTTTTTGACGTTGATGCAGTGCGCCTGTCCAGCGACTTTTGATGAACGCAACAAGCGCCCAAATGTCACCATCAGAAAGGCTGTCACCATAAGCGGGCATATTATTTTGATATTCCGCTGGCGAGCTTGCTTGGCCGCCATATTTAATGACCTGAAAAATGCCCTGATCAGAGAGCCGCCAAATGGGGCTGTTGCCTGCTAATGGAACAGCTGGCCTATTACCAGTTGGATAGTTGGCGTCCCAATCAGGCTGGCCGGCCAAATCAGCGCCGTGGCAGGATTGGCAATAGGGCATGTAAAGGCTGGCACCAAAACCTGTTTGGATGCTGTTTTGGTGATCTGCGCCGGTGACAAAAGGCGTGCTGAGACTTTTTTCACCATAGCTATAAATCGCTGTCGCAATGATGGCAAAAAGGATGGCGAGACCAAAAAACCGCGTTCTTGGGGAAAGGCGACGATAAAATCGACTGATTCCTGCCGGTGCCATATCCGAGTCTTCCTCTGTCATTAAGCGCTCTAGGGAACGGGGCATTGGCGGCGGTGCGTGGCCGTCCATGCGCCGGTTCGCCGCACGTGTGCGTCTCCCGCGCCGGGAAAAAACCGATCTGCTTTGACGTCGCTTAATCACGATCGGTCAGCGCCAAGCGCAGACGCTGTATCGTTATCCTCAACACGACTGTTTCACGCCCCCCTTGATACGGCGGCATGGGTGTCGCGGTGGCCTTATTGCAAGCGGTTCGGCAAGTCATCAATCGCGGCACGCGTGATTGATTGTTGAACCGGCTCTGTCATCGCACCTGTGACAACTTTTTCAGTTGCCGATATGGCGATATCAACGGCTTGGTCCCGCACGTCCTGCAGGGCTCGCGCCTCTGCGGCAGCAATCTTCTCAAGCGCGGCTTCTTCGCGGCGCTTTAAAGTTTGCACCAGGGTATCTTCCGCAGATTTGCGTAGGCGCTCAGCTTCATCTTGGGCATGACTGATAATTTCAGCGGCTTCAGCAGCAGCATCTCGCTGCATCCGCTGATAGCTTGCCAGCACAGTTTGCGCTTCTTCACGCAAGCTCTTTGCTTCTTCGATCTTGCTGCGGATCTCTTCGGCGCGGTTATCAAGCGCGCTTGTAATTTTGGCAAATATTGGCCGACCCACAAGTATGAGGAACAGAACAAAACCGATGGCTACCCAAAATGTTGGATCAGAAATCATCGTGTTTGCTCCCCAATAGCTTGATCGACGGCTTGACTGACAATGCCTGCATCAACGTCAATCCCAATCAACTTGCTTACCGCCTGCCCAGAAACGTCGATGGCGACATCGCGGATATTATCGAGTGCAGAGGCGGCCGCACTGGCAATGCGCTGCTCAGCGGCCCGCAAATCATTTGCAGCTTTGGCGGCTGCCTCAGCCTCCGCAGCCGACACACGCTCATTAATTTCAGCCTGTGTTGCAGTCACTTTTGCTTGTGCTTCAGCCCGTGATTCGGCCAGGCTTTGCTCGTAAGCTAGACGCACAGCGTCTGATTCTTCACGTAACTGACGTGCTTTGGTGAGATCATTATCAACCCGCTCTTGACGGCTCTCAATGACTTCAGCGACGCGGGGCAAGGCAATCTTGGACAGCAGTATGTAGAGCACCACAAAGGTGATCAGCAGCCAGAAAAGCTGTGAAGGGTAGGTTGCAATATCCAACTGCGGCAACGTGCCGCCGCCGTCGTTCTCCGCAGCCAGCACCCCCGTGCTGCCAACAACTGATATCGCTGTCGACAGCCCAAGTGGGAGCCCGATTTTGGCGATCTTCATCGACATCCTCAAATCATCCTTGCGCAGATAGGCATCAGACCAGGCATATGGGCACCCGGCCAGTTTCACCTTGGTGCCCCCGAGAGGGCACCCGGGGAAACTTAAGCAAACAGGATAATAAAGGCAATCAGCAACGCAAACAGCGCAACAGCTTCTGTCAGCGCAAAGCCCAACATGCCAATACCAAAGACTTGGTCACGGGCAGCAGGGTTACGGGCAATCGACGCAACCAAGGTCGAAAAGATGTTGCCAATACCAACACCAACACCCATCAGCGCAATA
>JBELLC010000112.1:0-9848 GCA_042088965.1 Nisaea sp.
GCCATAGACTGCCCGTGTTTGGTGGCTGTTGGTCGGCAAGATGCGTTGACGCCGCTGGCAACATCGCAAGAGATGGCCGCCCGAATCCCATCGGCCAAGCTGCACATCTTTGACGATTGCGGCCACCTTCCGCCCCTTGAAAAGCCAGATGAAACAACGGCGGTGCTCGCAGACTGGCTGGAGTGGTAAGGGTATTGTCAATTATATGAACTCTGGGCTTGCGAAATTGCCAGACTGCCGCCAGCATAGGATCTCGTGCGACGGCCTTCAGTCGTCTGAACTTCCCATTTCTAGGAGTATCCATCGTGACCACGATTTCTGAACCTTGTGTTGGCTTTATTGGACTTGGAAATATGGGCGCGCCGATGGCCGCGAATATTGCAAAATCAGGCCGATCAATGATTGTCTATGACGCCGCCGGAACAGCAGAGCGGGCACCCGACGGGGCACAGATTGCGGCATCCGCAGCTGAGGTGGCAAATGTCGCTGACATTGTTTTGCTGAGCCTGCCAGATGGCAAGATTTCGGCTTTGGTAACCGATGAAATGTTAGAATCAAATGCCCGCCGCGTGAGCTGTATTTTAGATACATCGACCATTGGCATTGCCGCTGCCCGCAGTCTGCAAGGCCGCTTGAAAGATCATGATATGGACTATTTTGATGCCCCGGTTTCAGGCGGAACCGCAGGTGCAAAAGCCGGGACTGTTGCGGTTATGTTTGCCGGTTCAGCCGAAAAATATGCTGAAATGTTATCTTTGTTTGAAAGCTTTGGACGGCCTTTCCATGTGGGCACAGAGCCCGGCCAGGGCCAAGCGATGAAAGTTCTGAATAACTTTCTATCTGCAACTTCGATGACGGCCACCAGCGAGGCCATTTCTTTTGGCGAAGCAGAGGGCTTGGACATGGCCACCATGCTCGATGTGTTAAATGTCTCCACGGGCCAGAATACCGCAACATCTGACAAATTTCCGAAACGGATTTTGCATGAAACCTATGATGCTGGTTTCACCAATACGTTGCTGAACAAGGATGTGGCGTTGTATCAGGAAGCGATCATCGCAGGCGGCCATCCAAATGTGGTTGGCAAGGCAGTAACCAATTCTTTGGGACAGTTTACCGCGGCTGAGCCGCAAAGCGATTTCACCCGCATTTATCCATTTGTGAAAAACGGAAAGTTAAAGCCGTCTTAAAACGGCTGTTAAATGTCCAGCTCATTAACGAATTGTGCATTTTCCTGAATAAAGGCGAATCGAAGCTCAGGTTTCTTGCCCATGAGGGTGGAAACGGTGGTTTCGATCCGCCGCCGTTCTGCAATATCTTCAGCATTATCATCATTGGCTGGCGACGGTGCTGGTAAAACAACACGCAGCAATTGCCGGCGACTGGGGTCCATGGTTGTTTCTTTGAGCTGCGCAGGGGGCATTTCACCCAACCCTTTAAAGCGACTAATTTCGATTTTGCTGCGGTTGTTGAACTCACGCTCCAGCAAAAGATCCCGATCCTGATCATCATGTGCATAGAGAATCTTGCCGCCCTGACTGAGACGGTATAACGGCGGCAAAGCAACAAACAGATGACCGGCTTCGATGAGACGTGGCATCTCGCGGAAGAAAAAAGTCATTAACAATGAGGCAATATGCGCCCCATCCACATCGGCGTCGGTCATGATGATCACCTTGCCATAGCGCAAGGACTCAAGGTTAAAATCACCACCACTGTTGCAACCAAGTGCCTGAATGAGGTCAGCCAGTTCTTGGTTGCCGCGCAGTTTTTCAATGGTTGCGCTGGCAACGTTGAGGATTTTTCCACGTAGCGGCAGGACTGCCTGGGTTTTACGATTGCGCGCTTGTTTTGCCGATCCCCCGGCACTGTCACCTTCGACCAGAAAGATTTCTGTGGTGCCGATATCATTGGCTGTGCAATCCGCCAGCTTGCCCGGAAGGCGCAATTTACGGGTTGCGGTCTTACGGCTAATTTCTTTTGCTTGCCGGCGGCTGATCCGCTCTTCGGCGCGTTCAATAAAGCGCTCCAGCAAGGTATTGGCCGTCTCAGGTGTTGCCGATAGCCAGTGGTCAAAATGATCGCGGACAGCTTGCTCAACCAGCTTCGTGGCATCCACACTGACCAGTTTTTCCTTCGTCTGCCCTTGGAATTGGGGATCGGCGATAAAAATTGATAGCATCCCACACGCGCCACTCATCAGATCCTCAGCGGTGATTTGCGCAGCTTTTCGGTTGCTGACCAATTCACCATAGGTTTTCATACCTTTCAGCAGCGCTGATCGCAGGCCCGCCTCATGGGTGCCGCCATTAGGGGTTGGGATCGTGTTACAATAGGCATTCACAAAACCATCATCGCGGTCAGCAGGCCAATTAATCGCCCATTCAACCCGGCCAACACCATCTGGAGCGGCGATATCCCCTGCAAACGGGGTGGGCGCTAATGTGGCACGGTCTGCCAAGCTGGTTTGCAGAAAGTCTGTCAGACCACCTGGATAGTGCAAAATAGCCTCTGCCGGTGTCGGATCATCATTGAGGATCAGCTCTCCAGCGCAGCGCCAGCGAATTTCAACACCCTTAAAAAGATAGGCTTTTGAGCGGGCTAAACGATGCAGGCTGGCGGGGCGAAAACGCGCGGTCGGGCCAAAAATATCAGGGTCGGGGTGAAAAGTTACGGTTGTTCCCCGGCGATTTGGCGCGCCGCCAACTTCTGCCAAAGGGGCTTGCGGCATGCCACGGGCATAATCTTGCCGGTACAAAACTTTATCACGGGCAACCTCGACAACCAGTTGGTCCGACAGGGCATTCACGACGGAGATACCCACGCCGTGCAAACCGCCAGAGGTTTGGTAGACACTATCGTTAAACTTACCGCCTGCGTGCAGGGTCGTTAAGATCACCTCTAAAGCAGATTTGTCGGTAAATTTGGGATGTGGGTCGACGGGGATACCGCGGCCGTTATCCCGAATGCTGACGGTTTGGTCACTGTTCAGCTCAATCTCAATGCGACTGGCGTGGCCCGCAACAGCTTCATCCATGGCATTATCAAGCACTTCTGCCACCAAATGATGCATGGCCCGTTCATCGGTCCCGCCGATATACATGCCTGGACGACGGCGCACAGGTTCCAAGCCCTCAAGGACTTCGATATCTTTTGCTGAATAGTCATTTTCAGCGCCTAAAGCGGCGGCAGAGCTGCCGGATTTAAATAAATCAACCATGGCCGCATGATGCATTTTTAAGGAGAATAATTCAAGCCTATCTCGTGGTGCGATGCTAGAGATACTACATAATGTTGTGTTTCTATCATGGGCTATGCAAAGGATCGACAAAATGACAGCAGAAAACCTTGAGCCAAGAGGTGAGCTTCAGGTGCGCACTGCCGCAATGCCAGCAGATACCAACCCCAATGGCGATATTTTTGGCGGCTGGGTGTTGAGTCAGATGGATATCGCAGGCGGCATGGCGGCCTATTTAGTGGCCCATGGACGGGTTGCAACGGTTGCGGTTGATGCCATGAAGTTTCATCGACCGGTGAAAGTTGGCGACGTGCTGTGTTGTTACACCGAGGTGACGGCGATTGGAAATAGTTCAATCACCGTGCGCTTGCAGGCCTGGGCGCAGCGGGCGCATTTGGCACGGCGTACCCGTGAATTGGTGACCGAGGGGACGTTTACCTTTGTGGCCATTGATCGTGAGGGGCGGCCGCGGAATGTCCCTCAAGATCCTGAGGGTGAATAAAAACGCCCAACTCTAAGATAACGCTTAAAGAACAAATCATGGATTGATCAATTGACCCTGCCAGTTTGCCCCAGCTGCGATCTTGAAAAGCGCGCGGGTATGGCCAGACCTGGTGATGGCCAGATAGTCAATTTCGGTAATGCGCAGGTCAACCACGCCAAAATTCTCTCTGCCATTGCCGGTGTTTGCAGGCAATGTGGCGACAGTGTCCAACGGCGTCCCCGGACGGGGACCGCTGTAGAGCAGGCGGGCATGATCATCTTGCGTTTGCCAGGGGATATCACTGTCTTCGTGGCCGCGGCGGTCAAAATGTCCAAGGAGGCGGATCTGTTGCATAGCGCTGCGATCAAAAAGCACCAGAGAGCCTTTCGGGTGATGGCTGATTTCCTGCCATTTTGGGCTGCGTCGATCCGTGTAAAAACACACGGATAATGGTTGGGGCACGCTATCTCGGATGACGATTGTGCGCACTTGTGCGGTACCGTCTTGGGCCGTTGTCGCCAGCCAAGCGATCCGCATTGGGTGGTGCCTATCGGTAGCAATCGCTGTCAACTGGGCGGCGATATGGTCGGCGATAGTGGAAATGCGCTGTGCCATGTCTGGCATAAAATCATTCCTTCTGAAGGGTGACAGAGAGTTTAAGGCGGAGATAAGGGCACTATAAAGCGCGCCGACGCGGCCTCAACTGTCGGCCAAACATTTTCTGAAATCAGCCACTGTCTGCGCCGGTATTTCCGAGCATGCGACAAAGACACGGCGACAACGGCCAAAATCTTCATCATCACCACTGAACCGCATATCATCACAAAGAGTGATATGTTGGCGGGCAATTTGCTCAAAGTTTTCGAATTCCTCTGTGGGTCTGTCTGATGTTTCCTTCAACGGTTTAACATTGAGGAATTTTGCGATTGCCTCATTGGCACGCTGCAAGGGAATAGACACCAACTCAACATTGCCTGAGGCTAGGGCGTAGGTGATGTCTAGGGTTGTGCCCTGCATCATTTCAGCGAGCAAGGGCGGAATAAATCCTTGTTTAGCTGAATTCCAAATCATAAAACGCAGGCGTTTGCCAATCACGTAGCTTAGGTTTCGCTGAAAACCCATTTCCATATCGACCAATTCGTTCAGCATATGTGGTAAGTTGTTATCAACGCGCAAAACGGGCAGGCGCTCTTCATGGAACCCATAGGCCTGAGATCGCGGCAGCTTCAACTCTCCCCAAATCGCTTTGTTTTTGCGCAAGTATAGCCGCATACGGAAGCCATCTTCGAGCGAAACTCGCGCTTCCAGCGTTTGCTTGCCAACCGCATCCCGCTTGATGTCGACAAACCATTTCACATTTGATGACAGCGTTTGGACCGGATTATTGCTCGCTGGTGGCGGCTGTGGTGTTGCGGTTTCGCTTTGCGCATGGGCCAACCCTGGCAACAGCAATGATATCATCAAAATCTGGCAGAGCCGCCAGCGGCGATTGTGTCGCCATATACCAATAGACCGCAGCGCCAAAGGCTCTGCTGTGCGGTTTTTTGCTGTCTTGAACCCACCATCCATGAGGCTAATATAATGTATGTTGGCGCGTTAAAACAGCAACAAGCGTCAACTGTTTCTTGCCACCTGGTTTGAAAGCCGAAATAGTGCCGAGATACCGCTATTGCTGAATTGATCTGATCGTTAAGGGAGTCTGCATTTGTCTGCACAATATAAGGTCGAGTTAATCGCCCCGGATATTTCTGCCTATAAACACGGTAATACAGGTATTGATTTCGTGCATACTTTTGATAGCGGTAAAGCTGGTCCGCATGTGATGATCAACGCCGTTATTCATGGCAATGAGATTTGCGGCGCCATCACGCTTGATTTGTTTTTGAAGCAAGAATTGCGCCCGCTGATTGGCAAGCTCACCCTATGCTTTGTAAATCCCGCCGCATATGCCACGTTTGATCCTGAACGGCCTGGTGCATCGCGGTTCGTTGATGAAGATATGAATCGGGTATGGACCGAGGAACAGCTTGATGGCCCAGAGCAATCAGTTGAATTAAACCGCGCCCGTGCCTTACGACCCTTTTATGATTCGGTTGATTATCTTCTGGATATTCATTCCATGGGCACGCTTTCAGCGCCGATCATGTTGTGTCACGGGTTGGATAAAGAAAAACAGTTATGCCGGCAAATGCGCTATCCACGGACAGTTGCCTGTGGTTCGGGGCATGTGATTGGCAGGCGGCTGATCGAATACACCCCCTTCAATGATCAAAACAACCACAAGACGGCCCTGTTGATCGAATGTGGGCAGCATTGGGCCAAGGCAACAGGACCGGTTGCGATTGATACAGCTCTGCATTATTTGCGCGCCCTTGAGATTGTTCCGCAAGCGTTTTTCGATGCCCATATCTCAACCCCAGAGCCAGAGCCGCAATGGTTCTTAGATGTCACAGACGGTTATGCCCCGCAATCAACGGCTTTCGCCTTTGTTGAGCCGTTTAAGGGACTAGAAGTGTTTGAAAAGGCGGGGTCTGTGTTTGCCATTGATGACGGCAAAGAAGTGCGCACGCCTTATGATAAGTGTGTTTTGGTCATGCCCAATCACAGCGCCCAAAAAGGCCAGCGGGCAGTGCGGTTAGCGCGGCAGATTTCCGAAGCATAGGTTATTCCGTAATCAAAAAAGGCGTTGCGGTGAAAACCCCAGCGCCTTTTTCTATGACCTGTTTGAGGCTGTTCGGGCAATCAGGATGCAGCGTTTGGGCCATAGCGGCGCACCCGAATGTCGGCTTGCTCTTTATGGCCTGCAAAGCCCTCTAAAGCGCACAAACGAGAGCAGTACTCGCCCACCATGGCGCTGGCCTCATTGGTCAAAACCCGCTGATAGGTGCATGTCTTCAGAAACTTACCAACCCAAAGCCCGCCCGTGTAACGCGCAGCTTTTTGTGTCGGCAAGGTATGGTTGGTGCCAATCACCTTATCGCCATAGGAGACATTGGTGCGCGGACCCAAGAACAAGGCACCATAATTGGTCATATTGTTGAGGAAAAGATCATCGTCAGAGGTCATCACTTGCACATGCTCAGAGGCAATGTCATCGGCAATCTTCAGCATTTCGTTCAAATCTTCAGCGACGATCACCTCGCCATAGTCTCGCCAGGCTTGACCCGCAACTTTGCCTGTCGGTAGCCAGTTCAAAATCCGCTCCACCCATTGCATTGTTTCACGGGCGAGCTTTTCTGAATTGGTCAACAGAATGGCCGGGGAGGTCGGGCCATGCTCTGCCTGTCCCAACAGGTCAGTGGCACACATTTCACCGTCAACAGTCTCATCGGCAATGATCAGGGTTTCTGTCGGACCAGCGAATAAATCAATGCCAACACGGCCATACAACTGGCGCTTTGCTTCGGCAACAAACGCGTTGCCAGGGCCAACCAGCATATCAACTGGCGCGATGCTATCGGTGCCAATGGCCATTGCGCCAACGGCTTGAATACCGCCGATACAATAGATCTCGTCAGCACCTGCAAGCGCCTGTGCGGCAACAATGGCGGGTGCGGGTTTGCCATTAAAAGGCGGCGCACAGGTAATAATGCGCGGTACGCCTGCGACCTTTGCTGTGACGACCGACATATGCGCTGATGCCAGCAACGGATATTTGCCGCCAGGGACATAACAGCCGACTGAATTAACGGGGATATTTTTATGACCCAAGATCACCCCGGGAAGGGTTTCAACCTCAATATCCTGTAAGGCGGCGCGCTGATGACGGGCAAAGTTGCCGACTTGCGTTTGGGCAAATTTAATATCGGTGATGTCCTGCGCGCTCAAGCTATTAATACAGGCGTCAATTTCAGCTTGCGAAAGGCGGTAATCGTCGCGCTCCCAGCCATCAAATTGCATCGACATCTCGCGCACTGCGTCATCACCGCGGGTGGCAATATCGCCCAGGGCTTTTTCAACCGTATCGCGAACCTTTAAGTTTTCCTCTTGGCGCACCTCTGTTGACGTCGCCGTTTTAAGCCAGACAGCCATGGGATCCTCACTTGATGTGGTCAGATATCTTTTATGAAATGTCGTAACAATTACCTTGGTATAAGATAAACACAAGGCATTCGCCAAACCTAATCTTATGGAGCAAGCCAGATGACTGAGCGCGACATTATTCCTAAAACACCAAGCTTCCGGTTGGACGGTAAACGCGCCTTGGTAACAGGTGCAGGGCGAGGTTTGGGGCGGGCAGCAGCGCATGCTCTGGCAACGGTCGGGGCGCATGTGATTGTCGTCTCGCGGACAATGGCAGAACTGCAAACAGTGGTCGCAGAAATCGCCTCTGAAGGCGGCAGTGCAGAAGCGGTCGTTTGCGATATGATGGACTTGGTCGCCGTCGACGATTTGTTCACCAGCCGGCCCGCCGTCAATGTTTTGGTTAATAATGCGGGCACAAATAAACCGGCTGACACTTTTGATGTGTCGGTTGCGGATTTTGACCAGATTATGAATTTAAATGTGCGCTCTGCGTATTTTACGGCCCAGGGCTGCGCCCGCGCCATGGTCCGTGACGGTGCCAGCGGCAGTATCATCAATATGTCATCGCAGATGGGGCATGTGGGCGGTCCTCAGCGGTCTGTCTATTGCGCGAGTAAGCATGCAATGGAGGGATTTACAAAGGTCATGGCGGCGGAATGGGCGGGCCATGGAATTCGTGTCAACACGCTTTGTCCGACCTTTATTGAAACCCCGCTGACCCGGCCCTTTTTTGCCAAACAAGGCTTTCAAGAGATGGTCAAAAATTCAATCCTGCTGGGTCGGGTTGGACAGATTGAAGAAATCATGGGCGCGATTGTCTATCTGGCAACGGACGCCTCATCCTTGATGACCGGCAGTCCGTTCATGCTCGATGGTGGTTGGACGGCCAAATAACCGCAAGCGTGTGCATTAGTTTAACGCGTAAGAAATATCAGCAATGATATCATCGATGCTTTCAAGGCCGATAGATAGGCGTATAACCTCATCGCCAGCACCTGCTGCCAGGCGTTGCGCCTCGGTCAGTTGGCGATGGGTCGTTGAGGCTGGATGCAAGACCAAGGAGCGTGTATCGCCAATATTGGCCAGATGCGATAACAACTCACAACGTTCAACAAAGCGCACACCGTCGTCATACCCGCCGTTAATGCCAAAGGTGAAGACCGACCCCGCGCCCTTTGGCAGGTAAGTTTTGGCCCGTTGATGATAGGGACTGTCGGGCTGGCTGGCATGGGACACCCATGCAACCTTTGGATGATCTGCCAAATAGGCGGCAACTGTCTGGGCGTTTTCCACATGGCGTTGCATCCGCAAGGCCAAGGTCTCAATGCCGGTAATGGTCAAAAAAGCATTCATTGGCGCCATGGTCGGGCCAAGATCGCGCAAGCCAACAGCATGACCATAGGTGGTGTACGCAAGGTCGCCAAAAGTTTCCCAGAAATTCAGTCCATGATAGGCCGGTTCAGGGGCGGCCAGGGACGGGAAGCGGTCACTTGCGCCCCAGTCAAAATTACCCGCATCTACCACCGCGCCGCCCATAGCATTGCCATGGCCTGACAGGAATTTGGTGGTTGAATGAACAACAATATTGGCCCCGTGCTTGATTGGTTGGCACAAAAAAGGTGTTGCCATTGTATTGTCAATAATCAATGGAATGCCTGCCTCTTCGGCTATATCTGCCAGCGCACGGATGTCAGAGATGGCGCCGCCAGGATTGACCAAGCTTTCGGCAAATAGAGCTTTGGTGCGGTCTGTGATGGCGGCTTTGACAGCTGTTACATCGTCGGTATCGACAAAGCTGCACTGCCAATCAAATTTCTGAAAGGTGCGGCCAAATTGGGTGATGGAGCCGCCATATAAGCGGTTTGCGGCAATGAAATGGTCACCGGGCCCCATCAGCGGAAACAGGGCAATCATCTGTGCGCTATGGCCAGAGGCTGTGCAGGTGGCACCGCGGCCATCCTCTAAGGCAGCGATGCGTTCTTCTAAAACCGCCACAGTTGGATTTGAGAGCCGTCCATAGATATTGCCAAAAGTTTGCAGGTTAAACAGCGAGGCGGCGTGGTCAGCATCTTCAAACACATAGGCGGTGGTCTGATAGAT
>JBELLC010000113.1:0-7261 GCA_042088965.1 Nisaea sp.
GGCAGTATAGAGTGCAGGCATGACGGTGAATGACGAAATCAGGGCCAATTTAGAGGCTGTAAACAGCAGTATTGCAGCGGCTATTGATGATTATGATCGGCCAGCGGGCGCTGTCCAACTGATCGCTGTCAGCAAGGTTCAGCCGATTGAGCGGGTCCGGGCTGCTGTTATTGCAGGCCACCGGCTGTTTGGTGAAAATCGTGTGCAGGAAGCATTGGCACGCTGGCAGCCGATACGGCAAGAATTCGACGATATCGCGGTACATTTGATTGGCCCTTTGCAAACCAATAAAGCGCGTGATGCCGTTGGTTTCTTTGACGCCATCCATACCCTTGATCGGCCACGACTGGCGGCCGCGCTGGCCCGTGAAATGGACCGTCAAGATCGGCGTCCAGACTGCTATATTGAAGTCAACACGGGGGCAGAACCGCAGAAGGCGGGGGTGCGCGCATCTGAGGCGGATGATTTTATTCGCCAATGCCGCGTCGACTATGCGCTTCCCATCGTTGGCCTCATGTGTATCCCACCTGCTGATGAGGCGCCTGCCCTGCATTTCGCCTTATTGCGAGAAATTGCCCGCCGCAATGGCCTGACAAACCTGAGCATGGGAATGAGCGGTGATTATCAAACTGCGATTGCCTTTGATGCAACCCTGGTGCGTGTTGGCACAGCGGTTTTTGGCGCACGGGAAATCCCTTAAACCACGGCAATGGTCATAAAAGTTTGTGCTGTGATATCGGCTAACAAAGCCAGCATGACAGCTTTTTCCACAGCCACACAGCCCGCGGTCGGCAAAAACCCGGCGCGGGCCAGATGTAAAAATATAGCGCTGCCGTTGCCAGCGATGGCCGGGCTATCATTATAGCCGAGGGGGACCACAAAATCATAGACAGCATCGGTGCGCCACAGCACCTCATGGCTGCCTGCATAGGGGCGCATGATCCGTTTATTATAATTTTTGGCATCAGCAGGGTCGTCGGACCAGCCCATATCTGGGGTGATTTCCGTAATTTTTAATGACGTGATTGGGCAGGTTTGGCGATCTGGACGATACAATAAGTTTCGCAGCGCAAAACGGCCTGCTGGCGTGATCCCATCGCCCTCGGATTTAAACGCTGCAATGCCCCCTCGGCCAAGGGCGCAGGGATGGCTGTTCTTTGCCCAAGAAATTTGCCCTTGGGAGGCACCTGCTTCGGCGGTGACAAGGATATCCATCGTTTAACCCTTTGTGGGTCGATTTTGTGCCTGCTCTTTATATTGATCTAAAGCCCGCATCATCCATGATGACAGTTCCGTGCCAGATTGGCTATTCACCGCTGTTGGCGGGGCCAGGCGCGGGGCGATATTACCGGTGGTATCGTTGCCTGCATTGGCCTCATGCGCGGCCGGGGCGGCACGGGTGATGGGGGTGGTGACAGCGGCCAAATGGCTTGGATCGGCGGCTGCAAATAAACTTTGGCTAAGGGATGTCTTGCCGCTGTCATGGGCCTGATTTTGACCCTGGCTTTTAATGAAGTTATCAAGCAGGGAGCCGTTAATATTTTGTATCTGTCCTGCTGATATTGCCGGTCCTGAGGGTAAATTTGGCCCAAGGGCAGAAAATGGTGCCGGCGGGGCGTTCGGCGCAGGGGACTGCGGCCGGCTGGCGTGGTTGCTGGCGCCGATATCGGCAACCACGGCTGGGCTTGGATCATCGCTGCGAAAGGCGGCAATAAGCTGATCGGAGGGGCGTTGACCCTCGGCATTCATGGCCAATGTATCAACCGCTGTGAGGGCCAGCCCGATGGGGCCGGTAAAAAGCATACTGCCCATAAACCGCGCTGGATCTGAAATCATATCGCCGGTCACCGCACGATAGACGCTGGCAACGCCAGGAATATGTTGCAGGGGATTAATCACATCGATTAAGTCACCAAAACTGAAATTATGGGTCCCTGTATCGCCCTCGGCCGCGCTGGCTTTAGAGGCAGATAAAGGGGGTGCGGTTTGGGTAATCGCTGCACTGCCACTTAAAATATCGGACATCGGTATTGCCTTTTAAAGACGATTATGATGACGACTTTCACGAATGCTGCGGTTACAGCGTCCAAAATCGTCTCAAAGGCATAAGCAAGTTTTGTGCCATGAATTTTAATTGGCACATCAGGTTTTAAATTAAATGACCTGACCGTTCGGCTTTGGTTTGCAGATATTTCTCATTATGCTGATTACTGGGGAAAACATGCGCAACCCGTTCGCTGATTTTAATCCCACAGGCTTCTAATTGGACGAGTTTTTCGGGGTTATTGGTCATCAACCGGACCTGGCTCACCCCCAATTGGCGGAGCATTTCAGCAGCGGGTCGATACAATCGCTCATCGGCATCAAAGCCTAAGGCAAGATTAGCATCAATCGTATCAAAGCCTTGATCTTGCAAGGCATAGGCACGCAGCTTATTGATCAGGCCAATATTTCTGCCCTCTTGCGCCAGATAGAGCAAGATGCCGCTGCCAACAGTGTTTATCTCTTTTATCGCGCCCTGCAATTGATCACCGCAGTCACAGCGCAGACTGCCAAGTAGGTCACCTGTCAAACATTGTGAGTGCAATCGCACCAAAACAGGCTGTTCAAAATCAATCTCGCCGATTTTCAGTGCCAGGTGCTCGGTGCCGCCATCAAACGGCCGGAACGCGACCACCTCACAATTATCCGCATGCGCTAAAGGAATATGCGCGGCCGCTGCCCGGGTTAAGCGGACCGCCACTTGATCGCTATAATCGCTGATGGCATCAACATCGACCAAAAGCAAGCTATGGGCTGCTGCCCATCGGTCTGCTGACATTGGTCCAAGTGGGGCGACTAAAGCGACCACAGCGGCGGGTAACAGGCGCGCTAGTTTCATTAATTTAATGGCATTAACACCGAGGCCATCTGGGCTTGCCGGAAGAACGGTTAAATCGCTCATTGACGGCGCTTGTGTCGGTGAATGGGTGGGGTCTACCAGACGGTGGACACGATCATCATCAACAGCGGCGGTCAGTGCGATGGTCTGGGCCATATCTGGATTTGTCGATAATCCCATGGCCCGGGCCCGTTGACCTGTGATCGCGAGAACAGGTGCCGAGCCTGCGAGCCCGGCAAGGTCGCGGCTGCCCACTGGGCCAAGCAACTCTGCGGCGACAATGATGGCAACATTATCACGCTCGCGGTCGCGGATGGCGACAACACCACCGCGGCGGAGTTCCGAAATGGCACGATCAACATCAATTTGGTCTGGAGCGCGGGCGCTGGGAGATGGAAAGTCCTGGTTTTGGGTCATAACGACGCTTATTGTACAGAGCGCAGCGGAGGTCAAGATCAATGCGAAAGGAAAACGACAAGATGTTTGTTTTTAAAGATTATGATCAAGCCGCCCTTGACCGCGAATATAATAATTCCGCAAAGGTCGCCAATGTTGTTCAGATTACCGACGAATGGGCGGTGCGCAGTGCTGAAGCTGTGAAATATCTGAGCTGTGATCTGGATATAGCCTATGGGTCGCACCCCCGCCAACGCCTCGATATCTTTCCAACAGCGAAACGTGGTGCCCCGACCTTGGTGTTCATTCATGGCGGTTATTGGCACAGCCGTGATAAGTCTTTGGTGCATTTCTTGGCACCGCTTTATGTGGCTGCTGAGGTTAATTTTGTTGCCATAGGTTATCGTTTATGCCCTGAGGTAAGCATCTCGGAAATTATTGCTGATATTACGACGGGTTTGCGCTGGCTATCGTCTGCTGTTGTCGATTTTGAGGGTGATCCAACGCGTATTTTTGTGGCGGGGCATTCTGCTGGTGGGCATTTGGCCGCCAGCATGTGTGGGCCCAATGGCGTCCCGGATGTGGTCGCAGGGGGCTGTTCAATTAGTGGATTACATGACCTTGAACCGATCGAAAAAACATATTTGAACCAAACGCTTGGCCTGGATGGGATGATGGCCAAAGCGATCAGCCCGCTTCATCAGATGTACGATGGCGATTTGCCTGGCCTAAAATTACCACCGCAGGTTTTTGCGGTTGGTGGCCTTGAAGGCCCCGAATATCTCCGCCAGCGCGATGATATGGTTGCGGCGCTACGCGCGCTCAACCAACCTGTGCTGACCGTCGATCTTGCAGATCGAGATCATTTCACCGCGCTCAGCGCGGCGGCAGAACCGTCACATCCGCTGGCAGAGGCGATCCTTCGATTGATATTTGCGCCGCCGCCCAGGTCCCTGTAACAGGCACATCTATTTTGCCATTTAGTTTGCAAATACATCTTGTTCGCGGACTGTCGGCTATTACCCTATTGTGGTACTTAATGATAAGATCATACACGCATTAGGTGCGTAACGGGAGTATGGACGATGTTAACCAAGCGTTTGTTAGTGGTCGATGATGATATCCTGCTCCGCCAGACGTTGACCGAGCAACTGCGCCTCAGAGAAGAGTTTGATATCTCTGAAGCGGCAACAGGCCAAGAGGCCATCGCGCTTGTTAAAGACCAGAACTTCGATGCTG
This sequence comes from Nisaea sp., assembly GCA_042088965.1. Classification (GTDB taxonomy): domain Bacteria; phylum Pseudomonadota; class Alphaproteobacteria; order Thalassobaculales; family Thalassobaculaceae; genus TMED26. The sequence goes on from JBELLC010000113.1 coordinate 4,517, forward strand.
TTTTGATGGATGTGGGGCTGCCAGATATTGATGGCCGGGAGCTGTGTCGATTGATGCGACGTCAGGGTGTGAAAGCGCCGATTCTCATGTTAACCGCCCGTGATGGTGATGCGGATACCATTCTTGGCCTTGATGCAGGCGCCAATGATTACATCACCAAGCCGTTTAAAATTTCCATCTTGCTGGCCCGTTTACGGGCCCATCTGCGCCAGCATGAACAAAGCGATGATGCGGTTTTTACAATTGGGCCTTACCAATTTCAGCCGAGTGCGAAACTTCTGGTGTCGATAGAAAAACGCAAGATTCGGTTGACTGAAAAAGAAACCGCAATTTTGAAATATTTGTATCGGGCTGGAAATCAGATGATTAAGCGTGAAACCCTATTGAATGAAGTTTGGGGCTATAACGCCGCTGTGACCACCCATACGTTGGAAACTCATGTCTACCGATTGCGGCGAAAAATGGAGCAGGATCCCGCAGAGGCCCATATCTTGGTGACGGTACCAGGTGGTTATCAATTGCGGGCTTGAACAGACGTTGTTTTCAGACCCATAAACAAGCTCATGGCAAGTGCAACAGCCATTGCGGTCAATCCTCCAAAGATCCAGCCGCTGACATTCCAGTCAACGAAATAAGCGATAATTTGAGGCAGCAACATCGGCCCGATCAAGACGCCAAAATTGCGTCCTGTCATAACAATGGCAAACGCTTTGGTTCCGGCGCGTTCTGGGCCAAGGATGGTACTTGGCAGGCTGAACAAACAGACGGGCGTGATACCGATTCCAATACCATACAGCAGCAAAGAAACGAGCCCAAATAACGGGTAGTCCGCCCAGGACATGGTAAGCCAGACAAAAGATTGTAAAATAAGGGATAAAATAAGCAAAATACCGACACTACTTCCGCGTTTTAGCAATGTCGCGGTGACCAAACTAAAGAGGATCAGTAAGCCGACAGGTAACGAGTAACCAATAATAGAGGCTTGATATCCAAATCCGTGTACATCAATCAAAAAATGCGGCAACCACGTCATATAAGCAAAATACTGCCCGGACCAGAGGGTAAAAATAAGTGCTGTGATAATCAAAAATCGAATTTCAACAGTTGTATATGAAACGGCGGCAGCGGGGTTTGCCATTTGTAACCCAGCATGCAGATCAACGTGCTCACGCCGCTGGATCACAACTGTCCAGAGGGCAAAAGCGACGGCCAAAACCAAACCTGCGAACCACAGGACACGCCAATCATTGGCGGCGGTGGCAATCGGTGTTAACGCATTGGCGGTCAATTGCCCCACGGGGATCCAAATAGCGGCCAACGCCAGCGCCACGGGTAAATGCTGCGGGGCGGCATTGCGGCTCGCATAAACAGGACCGATGATCGCCAAGATAGCAAAGCCAAGCCCCTCACAGGCGCGGCCTGCAAACATGATTACAAATCTCTCAGGTGCGAGCAGTGACAGTAAATTGCCAATGATTAAGGCTGTGAAGGCCAAGACTAAAAACCGTGGCGGACCCCAGCGGGCCATGGCGTTACCGAGACCAATTGAGAAAAACAAGCCAATCAGCGCATAAACGGACATCAAGCTACCGGCCAAAAAAGGCTCATAGCGGTATAGATCAAGGAGGTTGGGCAGAACAGGCGGCAGCTTAAATTGTTGAAACGCCGCCATCGCGGCCAATCCAAAACCAAACCAGATGCCGATCCAATTACTGGCCATGATTTTCCTTGTCGCGGGGCGCTATGCGGGATAACGCCACAGCGCGAGCGGCATTGCCGGGGCACCGCAACGGCGGGTCGCAAGGTTGATTTTGTCAGTGGCTGGGGCGGCAGGGATCGAACCTGCGCATGACGGGATCAAAACCCGTTGCCTTACCGCTTGGCTACGCCCCAAAACACTGGCAATTGACTGCGCGTGAGCGGGGATATAGACGGATTTGCAACGCCGTGCAAGTCTGCTGTGTCTAAAAGACGCGGTGAGGCAATAATCCTGACCAAAAAGTTAAGGGAGGGCAGAGATGACCGATCGTAAAAGTGATATGCCATGGAGCATCAAGGGCGTTAGTGCAGAAGCGCGGACACTTGCCAAGGCGGCGGCCGCGCGGGAGGGTCTGACAATGGGCGAATGGGTCTCGCGGGCGATCCAGCGGCGCGGTGGTCAAAGTGATATCAGCACCTCAACGGTGACCGCAGATCCAGCACCTCTGGGTGCTGCACCCTTGCCAGAACCGCCAGCTGCTGGCGGCGTCGACCCGCATGTACAGCAAAAAATTCAAGCCCTTGAAACCCGTATGGTAACACTTGCAGAACCGCTTGACATGGTGATCAAGCAGATTGAGCAACGTATTTCCGCGCTTGAGGTACGCTTGGTCGATAAAAAATAGCGTGCGCGGCTGCCCCAAACTTGTCTGGGGCGTTTGCCATGCTGTTCGGGTAGCGACCACACGCCAGCACCGGCGCAAACGGACTACTTTTAGGCTACGGGTTGGACTTCCTGGGCGCGCAGATACAAAAAGCTTAAGCGTTCTGTGCTTTCATTAGACAGTTTGTTTTGGTAATCTGACGCAAAGTAGTGTTGGAGGTGCCGCAGATCATGAAACAAACACCCTGGAGCGTTGAAGGTATTGCGCATATTGATCCAACCATCACGGGACATCATCTCAACTCATCGATAAACGCTATTGATCTCAGCTTGAATGAAATTGTCGATGCCTGGCAATTTGAAATGTCATCCAATGTTGCCCG
>JBELLC010000113.1:7361-9753 GCA_042088965.1 Nisaea sp.
GCTTGAATGAAATTGTCGATGCCTGGCAATTTGAAATGTCATCCAATGTTGCCCGTGATATTGCCCGAGATGCCGCCCAAGATGCCGCCCAAGATGCCGCTCGTGATGATGCCGGCGCGAAAGACGTTGGCGCGCACGATGTTGCGGATGTCTTGGAAACAGAAACCGTGTCAAGTTCGCCCTTTTCCTTTGGGCCGGGCCGATGGCGATCAGGCCAAGTCTCGCCAAAGGCGTCGAAGGCGTCAAAGGCAATTCCCCCGAAACCTGCCGCCACACCAGGCAATAAGCCAACCGCAACGCCGGATATGCCGCCAAAAACCGTAAACCTCACTGATACCAGCAGTCACCGTGAGGGCGTTTCTGCAGATGTAACCCGGGAATTTTTAAGCGAATGGCAATGGGTGCTTCAAGAGGTCGAAAAAAACAAGCTTGAACAGGCCCGTCTTCGGAAAATCATGATTGCGAGAATTTCCCGCCTGCATCAACAAATGACTGGCTTACAAAAAGATGTTGCGGCTGTTCAGAAGCAGCTCGGCGGGATTTCTGAGGACCTTGACGAAATGCCGCCCCGGCATTCCATTCTTGCGATTGAGCAAGGTGTTGTCACAACGGGTCGTGCCTTGATGCGTTTGGCGACACGCATCGACACCTTAGAGCAGCAAAGAAATCTGCCAATGCAGTTTTACCATCGCCTAAAACACTTCGTGATTGCGATAATTCCGAAGTGGCCAGAGCGGCCAGGTAGTGCTCGGCGTTGACAATTTATGTGTAATGGTTTTGATACAGTTTGGGAGATGTTTTTTGCTCTCGTGGGTTGTATGGTGCTGCCGTATCACCGGGTATTCATAATGCTCATGATGAGGTTCTGAGGGGCGCATTAAAAGGAATTGCGATCGTGGCCAAAACCGGCTCTCCGTGGAGCGTCAAAGGTATCGACGAGGAAACCCGGGAGATTGCGCGCGCCGAAGCGCACAATGCCGGTATGACCATTGGTCATTGGGTTAACCAGGTAATTTTAGAAACAGCTCTGCATGAGGTTGGCGCGGCAGTCCCTGGGGGGCTTCAGCGGTCGTCGGCGGCGTCTGACGTGGCCACATCGCCAAAAACACCTGATTTTGACCCATTAGATGCGCAAATTGCTGTCAGTGAGCAGAAAATTGAGTTGGCAATTTCACCACTCGTAACGTCTCTGCGGGGGTTGTTACAGCGGGTCGAAAACGTCAAGACCCATAAACCAAGGCCTCGGCTCTACAGGGGACACCTGAAACCAGCGCTTACAGGTGCTAACCGGTACCTGGGCACGGTGACAGGCCGCCAGCAACGGCTTTTGCGGGAACAGCCGTGGTCTTGGCAATTGCCCTTGCATCCAGCGTGGCAGCGGGTTGCGGGATATCATTGGAGCGCTTGGCCTCAAATACGTTGGGTAAAACCCTCATCAAAGCCAAAACATGCCGCGCCAGAGGATTTATTACGCGGGCGATCCGGGGATTTACCAGAGGACGTACTCGAGGACATTCTTGAGGAAGCGCTTGAGGATTTGTTTGTCGGCGAGGCAGAATTCGCAGAAGATGCAGCAACTGCAATGCGCCAAGAGCGACCCACCCGCCGTCCGTCTGGGCCGCAAACAATAGCGCCGCCAGCGCCAATAGCGCCGGTTGGTGATCTGGGGCCTGTGGGTATTTTCATTGATGTCCACGATCAGCCTCCGCGCCCAGAGCCACCGTTACACGATTTATCGCCAGCCCACATCATTGTTGATTTGCCAGAAACCGCGACGCCAAGGCGACCTGTTGCGCCAACGCTGGCTTCTGAAGTGCTGTCGCCAGACCTCTCTCTGCCAAAGGCGCCGATTTCAGAAGCCTTGGCCATTGCCCGCGATATCGAGCAGCAAATTGCCACGCCAGATACCCCCCTGGTCGAAAGCCGACGGCGGCGGTCGTGGCCCATCATCATTGTGATTTTGATGATACTGGCGGGGGCAACGGCGACGGCGGCCTATCTGCGGCCACAATCCCTAGAAGCACTCTGGTTGCTGACAAAACAGCAGGCCATAGCGTGGCTTGCTGATACCCCGGTGCTGCCGCCTGCCGCCGAACAAGAGAGCCTCGCGGTGTCACCCTTAACCGATAAACTCCCAGAAGTTGAGGCAATAGAGCGCCCGCCATTGGTTCCGCAGCCCGCCGCAAAAGACCTAACTGCCACAGATCCTGTTGGCGGTGAAAGGGCCGATCAACCGGCAAGCGCGCAGGTACGCCAGCCACAAGCGACCCCACCGGCGCCGCCTATCACCTCATCTCCGCAGGGGCGTGATCAGGCCAATGCGCCGGTCATGACAGCGGTGGAGACGCTTCGTCAACAGGCGCAAGCGGGCAATTCGCAAGCGCAGAGTGAC
>JBELLC010000114.1:0-9718 GCA_042088965.1 Nisaea sp.
GATCTATGACCACGATGATGCAGATAGGGACGTTGACGGGCAGACGGTATTTTTGGGTGATCATGATGTCATGGTCAGCGATATGGCCGGTTTTTCCGCAATAGATCAATCACGTGATGTTTTTGCACATGGCCAAGATGAGTCGGTTGAACTGCCAAAATCACCCCGCGGTGCATGCGATATTGAGAACACATTGCTTGCCACCTCTGGCGGGCCCGAAGGGCGCGATATGTCGCCGCCCGAAAGTGGTATATTGCACTCATCTGCCGCAAGCGGTGATCTTGGCGGCCTGGTCACAGCGTCGAATACCCCATCTTTTTCAGGTTCTGGGCAATCCGTCGTCGTCATCGATACCGGTAATGGGGCCTATTACAATGCCCACAATGTGATCTTCGACCACGATTTTGCAAATGATGATACCGATGGCCGCGACCCGGCGCTTTTCAGCCATGGGGCGATGGTTGGCGATGTGGTTTCTGATAACGCCGCAGGTGCGGGTATTATCCATTTAAAGGTGACCTCTGGGTTTAATCGTTTCGCGCGTATGGAAGATATAGAGGCGGCCCTTGATTGGGTGATTGAGAATGCTGAAACCTTCAATGTTGCGGCGGTTAATGTGAGCATGGGATTTGGCGATGTGAACCATGAGGTTGCTACCGCTTTAAGTGATGAATTTCAGATCTTAAAGTCAGAGGGTGTCGTTACGGTTGTTGCCGCCGGTAACGGTGGTCTTCAGAATAACGTTGAAGGCATTAATGTTTTGGCAGCAAATTCAAACGTGATTGCTGTTGGCGCAGCCACCAAAGAGGGCGACGCCGCAGGCTTCTCGCAAAAAGGTCAGTTGCTGGATGTTTATGCGCAAGGCCAGGATGTAGCGGTTGATCTGCCAAAGTTTTACCGTGGTGAGATGGAGGTTGATGGTACCTCTTTTGCGGCCCCCCAGGTGGCCGCTGCGGTAGCTGTTGCCCAAGAGGCAGCATTGTCGCATTGGGGCCGCGAAATGTCGCCTCATGAGTTTGAATATTTGATGACCTCAACCGCCACCGACGATATTGACGGCACAGCAATGTTGTCAGTTGATGCAATGCTGGCCGCCATTCAGGTGGGGTACGATTACATCGCCTAAGCTGCGGTGCGTTGGCCGCGGACCAATTGTCCCGGCAGCGCGCCGGTCGCTTGGCCATCGCGGTAAATCGTCTGCCCAGATACGATTGTTGCCCGATAACCTTCCGCACCTTGCAGCAGGCGGCGGCCGCCTGCGGGCAGATCAGCTGCCACATAAGGGCGACCAAAAGCAACTTTGTCCCAGTCGATGATGTTGAGGTCAGCTTTTAAGCCTGTTGCAATGCGCCCGCGGTCACCGAGCCCAGCGGCAGCAGCGGTATCAGAGGTTAAACGGCGGATAATTTCGGGCATCTCAAAGCGTTGCCGCTCACGGCCCCAATAGGACATCAGCCATGTTGGGAAGCCTGCATCAATAATGAAGCCGACATGCGCGCCGCCATCTCCAAGGCCCATAATGGCATTGCGGTCGGCCAGCATCGCTTCTGGCGTCGACATATCATGACTGGCGTAATTGACCAGCGGCGCATAAATGAAATTCCGGCCTTCATCTTCGATTAAGATATCATAGGCAACCTCAGGGGCGCTTCGGCCTTCGCGTGCGGCGATGGCGTTGATAGAGTCCTCTGCCGCCGGTTCATAGCATGGCGGGTTGCCAAACCGGTACATCTGGTCATAAGAGATGCGATTAATCAGCGGGAAGGTACTGCCCGCGACCGGATCTTCGGAAAGGATTTGACGGCGGGTTTCTGGATTCTGCATGGCTGCAGCTCGCTCAGCAATTGGCAGACCGGCAATTTCTTTATAAGTGGGCGTGCCAGAGAACGGATTTTGACTGCCTTGCAGGCCAAGAAGAATACCAATCGGGCGCGGTGCGACAACTGGCCGGATCGACAGTCCATCATCTGCTGCATCATTCGCCAGGCGCAACAAATCTTGCCAAAAGGTGGTGCGATCATGGCGCTGGGTGAGGGAGAAAACGGCAGTTCTCCCGGATGTTTCAATAATCCGCCGCAACATGGCAAATTCGGTTTCTGGGTCCGGCGCATTCCAATCAGAAACGATTTCGAGGAAGCCTGCGCCTGCATCTGCCATGCCCATGGCAATGCCTGTTAACTCATCCTCATGGGCCCGCAGGGTGGGGGTGTACTCGCCTTTCAGACTTTTATGGCTAATCGTGCGTGAGGTGGAAAACCCGAAAGCGCCGGCCTCTATCGCCTGTTGTGTGATGGCCCGCATTTCGGCGATATCTTTGGCGGTGGCAGCCTCATGGCGGATTGCCCGTTCCCCCATTACAAAAACGCGGACAGCGGCATGTGGGAGTAAAGCGCAGACGTCAATATCGCGGCGATGGCTTTCCAAAGCAGTCAAATATTCCGAGAAGCTCTCCCAACGCCAATCCAAGCCCTCATGCATGACAGCTCCGGGAATGTCTTCAACACCTTCCATCAGTTCAACCAGTTTGCTGCGGTCATCAGCGCGGCAGGGGGCAAAGCCGACGCCGCAATTGCCCATGACAACACTGGTCACACCATGCCATGCAGACGGCGCGAGATGCTGGTCCCAAACGGCTTGACCATCATAATGGGTGTGGATGTCAACAAAGCCAGGCGTGACAATGCAGCCCTTGGCATCAACTTCTTCGCTGCCGCTGCCAGGGACTGTGCCAACACCTGTGATTTTACCATCATCGATCGCAATGTCAGCGTCAAAAGCCGCATTTCCGGTGCCGTCAACAACGCTTCCATTGCGGATGACCATGTCGTGGGTATGGGGCATATCATTCTTCCTTATTGGGCGGTTATGAGGTCTCTGGCAGGTAAACGATGCCCTCAAACTCTTGTGGGTGATGAGGCTTGATAGATAACCGCGCCATCAATCATGCGATCAATAGCATCGGTGTCAAAGCCAAGTTCGGTCAAAATCTCTGTTGAATGTTGGCCAATTTCAGGGGCTGGCATGGGCGCACGTTTGTCGGGGCCATTCACAAAAAGGGGTGAACCGATGGTCTGGCCGACGGCACCCTCGGCCATATCGATGACCGCGCCGGCGTGGCGCATTTGAGGATCGTCATTGATATCCGAAAGTTTGCCGACAACCCCAAAGGTAATGCCCTCTTGTTCTAAGCGCGCGCGCCAATGTTCCCACGGCATGCTGGCGAACATGTCATCCAATATATGCGTTAAGACTTGGGCGTTTTGGCGGCGGCTTGGGGTATCGCTGAACCGGGGATCTGCCAGCAAGTCAGCACGATTGACGGCCTTGAAAAAGGGCGCGGCCTGGCGGTCTTCGTTGAGAAGGGCCAAAATAAACCAGCGATCATCGCCGCAGCGATAATGATTGGCGAGAGCATTCGGGGCGTTATCACGATGCGGCCGGATCGGGATTTTCGCGTGGTTTAACTGTGCTTGCGCATAAAAGGCGTTCATCCACACACCATTGGCCACCAAAGATGTCGAGACATGGCCGCCTTTGCCGGTGCGTTCGCGTTGATAAAGCGCCATCAGAATGGCCGCCATGAGAGAGACCCCGGTTGGATGGTCTCCCATCCCAGGAAGCGAGCGTGCAGGCGCGGCCGCAGGTTCAGGTTTAACCAAATCCATCAATCCCGTGCGTGCCCAAAGAGCCGTTGAATCAAAGCCCGTTTTGGCCGCCTCAGGACCGGTTTCGCCATAGGCTGTCAGCGAGGCATAGATCAAACGTGGGTTCAGGGGGGCTAGATCCTCATGACGTAGCTTGAGTTTTTTGCGAACAGGGGCGGGGAAATTCGTCACCAAAACATCGGCGTCGGCGATCAAGCGATGTAAAATGTGTTGGCCTTCCGCGCAGCCCAGATCAAGGCAGATACCACGTTTACTGCGATTATCGACTTGCCAGGCGTAGTCGCATTGATCAATTGGCATGCCGGGCAAGACGTGCAGGTTGCGATAGCCATCGCCGCCGGGCGGCTCTACCTTGATCACGTCAGCACCAAAATCGGCCAGCATTGTGGCCGCCACAGGGGCCGCGATATAGCTGGCCACATCAAGCACACGGATACCGGCAAGCGGCAAGTCAGCATCGGATGATGCTGTTTCAAAGGGGATGCTCATTGCCGTGCCTTTAAGTTGCCACTGCTGTTCCTTCGGGCGCATCAACAATGCGGGTTTTGAAATCAGCAGGCGCGACAATTTCGAGCACTTCAAAATCCTCAGAACAGGCAAGCTCTCGGTGCGCGATCATCGGAATTTGTAAAATGTGATCGCCTTTGCGGATGGTTTTGACCCCCTCACCTGCGTATTCAAATGTTGCCCAACCATTCAAAACATAGACAAATTGAAAATCACATTCATGGACGTGCCAGTGTTGCACATCATCCGGGTTGGTCTTGCCATTGGCGCGGATCACATGGGCGATGAAATCCCCATTTGTGGCGTCTTTTGTACCCAGATCCCGGTATTCAAAAATATCGCGTAGACCATCTGTCCATTCCGCATCAGCGGCAACGTGATGAATAAAATCCCATGCCTGTTTGGCGTCCATAAAAGCCCCCTGTAAGACGAATTCTATTATTACTTTTGTCAATTCAACACCGAAGTCATGCTTTTGAAAAGCCCCTTACGGCGGATTACGTCAGCTGACCGCCTAGGTCTTTGATTTTACTTACCAGCGCATCAGGCACCTGCACCCCGGTTTGCGGTGTGTGTTGGCGGTTGGCATGGCGTCGAGCACCGGGCAGGCGGGTGCCGTCGATAGCCAGCATGGCAGCAAAGAAGCTTTCGCAATGCGCCAACCAATCGTCGCCGCCCAGGCGGCTTGGATCAATGGCCATGATGAATTCGCCGCCGCGCGGCGGGCCGCCATCCTTATTGTCATGGGCGGCGGCTTCGAAACTAAACCGCTCGCCAATCAGACCCGCTGCCAGCAATTCAATCATCATCGCAATGCCTGAACCTTTATAACCGCCAAATGGTAAGAGCATGCCACCATCCAGGATAGCTTGGGGATCGGTCGTCGTCTGGCCATCACGATCTAAACCCGTGCCAGCTGGCACCGCATGGCCGTCGCGGGCGGCAACCATAACCTCGCCCTTTGCCATGGAGGCCGCCGCCATATCAAAGACCATGGGGGGTTCTGATCCGCGCGGCCAGCCAAAGGCCATAGGATTGGTCCCAAAAAAAGGCTTGTTACCGCCAGCAGGCGGCATCGCCGGCATGTAAGCAGTACAGGCCAAGGCTGCTAAACCCGCCTGTGCCAATGGCTCAACCTCTACCCAAAGTGCAGCAAAATGATGGCTGCGGGTGACCGCCATGATGGCCACGCCATGGGCTTTGGCCGCCTCTATCAACGCCGGGCGGCCAGTATTGAGGGCCAGCGGTGCAAACCCGCCACCTGCATCGACACGCAACATTGACGGGCTGACCGCTGTTACCTCGGGCTGGGCATGTCCATCCACCTTGCCGCTGGCGAGCGCTGCAACATATCCCGGCAAGCGCAGCAGCCCGTGGCTGTGGCAACCATCGCGCTCTGCTTGCAAGATGGTGTCGGCAACGGCCGCTGCATTCGCATCATTGCAGCCATTTGCCAACAAGCAGGTTCGTGCCAAGATTTCGACAGCATCAAGGTTAAGGGTCATATCGGTCACATCTCGCTCCTCAAAAAATAGGCATTATCGATTGGGCCGATCCGGCCGTCGTTCGCCAGCGCATCAGCACGCCAAATGCCTGCGTCAGTTTTGGCAATATACACAAGAATAGGCACTGGTTTAGGATTCTAAAAGGTGATCGCGGGTTGCCGTGAAAAAAACCGGCTGGTGGTTCAGGGCTGTGGTTTGTCATGGCCTGCGGATGCAGGTTGACAGGCGGCGGCGCGGACACTAGTTTGCGGCCTTCCAATGATCAAACGTGGTTGAGTGTTATGAAAGTCGCCAATTCCATTAAGACGCTGAAGAAGCGCCACAAAGATTGCCGCGTCGTGCGCCGCAAAGGCCGGGTCTATGTCATCAATAAGACAAACCCACGCTTCAAAGCGCGGCAAGGTTAATTCGCCGACATATTTCGGCGATAGGGCGGTCCGCATGCGGGCCGTTTTTAATTTGACGTTTGCTGCTTACGCTCTTGATGAGTCGCGGCGCATTTAGGGAGAGTGCCCCCGTGTTGATGCCGAAGCCCAGCCCAGAAATCATCGCCAAACGTTCTGATATCGTCACCGCATTACAAGCGATTGTCCCCGGCGAAGGGGTGATTTCCTCGGCTGATGAGATGCGGGCCTATGAAACCGATGGCTTGTCGGCCTATCGACAAATGCCTTTGGTTGTCACTTTACCTGAAACCCCAGAACAAGTTGCTGCCGTGCTGGCGTATTGTGCCAGTGCGGGGGTGAAAGTTGTGCCCCGGGGGGCGGGCACCTCACTGTCGGGTGGTGCACTGCCCTTGGCCGATGGCGTGATCTTGGGCTTGGGTAAATTCAACCGAATTTTGGATGTTGATTATGACAACCGCTGCGCCGTGGTGCAGCCTGGGGTCACAAACCTCGCGATTACCCACGCGGTGCAATCAGAGGGGTTTTATTATGCGCCTGATCCATCCAGCCAAATCGCCTGTTCCATTGGCGGCAATGTGGCGGAGAATGCTGGCGGTGTGCATTGCCTCAAATATGGCCTCACCACCAATAATCTGATGGGCCTGCAACTGGCCACATTGGATGGGGAGTTGATGCGCATTGGTGGCCGTCATTTGGATAGTGGTGGCTATGATTTAATGGGCTTACTGACAGGCTCTGAAGGCTTGCTTGGCGTGGTCACAGAGGTGACGGTGCGCCTTTTGCGCAAGCCAACAACCGCTCGCGCTGTGCTGATAGGTTTTCCGTCCAGCGAAGCGGCGGCCGAGACTGTGGCCGCTGTTATCGGTGCGGGGATTATTCCTGGCGGCATGGAGATGATGGACAATCCTGCCATTAACGCGGCGGAGGATTTTGTGCATGCAGGCTATCCACGCGATGCCCAAGCATTACTGATTGTCGAGCTTGATGGCCCCAAGATCGAGGTTGACTTCCTGATTGATCAGGTGCGCCAAATCGCCGAAGGCAAAGGGGCCACAACCCTGCGGGTGAGTGAGAGCGAAGCTGAGCGTGACTCTTTCTGGGCTGGCCGAAAATCAGCCTTTCCAGCGGTCGGCCGGATTTCACCTGATTACATGTGCATGGATGGCACCATCCCCCGACAGGCCTTGCCGGAGATTTTGCGACGCATGGCAGAAATGTCAAAGCGTCATGACCTGCGGGTCGCGAATGTTTTTCATGCAGGTGATGGCAATTTACATCCGCTGATTCTGTTTGATGCCAATCAGCCCGGGCAGCTGGAACGCGCCGAAGCCTTTGGGGCAGATATCCTGAAATCGTGTGTTGAGCTGGGTGGGGTTCTCACCGGCGAACATGGGGTCGGGATTGAAAAGCGCGATCTTATGGGCGAAATGTTCACGGAAGCAGACCTGGCTCAACAGCAGCGTGTTAAATGCGCCTTTGACCCTGACGGCTTGCTCAATCCGGGAAAGGTTTTTCCAAATCTGCACAGGTGCGCCGAGCTTGGCCGGATGCATGTTCAGCGCGGCCAATTACCTTTTCCTGATATCCCCAGATTTTAAGGGATTGCCGCCATGAGTGTTTTTAAGGCAAGAGACGACAAAGACGTTCTGGATGCCGTTTCTTGGGCTGTTTCTGAAAAGGCGCCGTTGGAATTATTCTGTGGTGGCAATCAACGGCCCTTGGGCCGCGCTATTCAGGCCAGTAATAGTCTGGACATGTCTGCCTTGGCAGGTATCCGTTTGTATGAGCCAGCAGAACTGGTTCTGGGGGCGGGGCCTGGCACCGCGCGGCAGACGATTTTGCAGGCCCTTGATGCGGCCAATCAAATGATGGCGTTTGAACCTGTTGATCTTGGGCCGTTGTATGGCCGGGCGCTGGGGCAGGGCAGTATTGGTGGTATTTTTTCGCTTAATTTGGCGGGGCCGCGGCGTTTAAAGGCTGGCGCCGCGCGTGACCATTTGCTCGGTTTTCATGCCGTTAGTGGGCGCGCTGAAGTATTTAAATCAGGGGGCCGGGTCGTTAAAAATGTCACCGGTTATGATTTATCAAAATTAATGGTGGGCTCTTTTGGGACGTTTGCGGCATTCACCGAGGTGACCTTTAAGGTGATGCCAAAGCCTGAGAAGACCTGGACGGCGCTGGCCTATGGGTTAAACGCGGGTGAGGCCACCAAAGCCATGTCCGCTGCCATGAACAGCCCGCATGAGGTCTCAAGCGCAGGATTTGTGCCGGCGGGCCTGGTGGCGCAATCGTCAGTCTCGCATATTTCAAGTCGGGGCCAATCAGTGACGGCGATTCGCATCGAGGGACCAGGCCCGTCGGTTGCTGAACGAGTCATGGAAATTCGCAAAATGCTGTCGGAATTTGGCCCGACAGAAGAATTACATTCGATGAATTCTAACCAGTTCTGGGCCGAAATGCGCGATGCGTTGTATTTGGTGGAACCGATGGAGAGCGCTGTTTGGCGAATTTCCGTGCCACCCCGCGAGGGTGCTTCGATTGTCGCCGCCATCGCCCAAAAGCATCAGATCCGTTATTTTTTAGACTGGTCTGGGGGGTTGATTTGGCTCTCGGTGGCGGCAGGCAAGGACGCCGCAGCAACGGATATCCGCGCCAGTTTTGCGGCTTGCGGCGGCCATGCGACATTGATTAGGGGGCCAGCAGATGTGCGCGCAGCTGTGCCAGTGTTTCAGCCTTTAGAGGCTTCTGGTCTGGCCTTAAGTCAGCGGATTAAAGCCAGCTTTGATCCTGAAAATATCCTTAACCCTGGCCGCATGCATAAGGATATTTGAGCCCATGCAAACACATTTTTCATTGGCGCAACTCGCCGATCCAAGCATTGCTGAAGCTGACGGCATTTTGCGTAATTGTGTGCATTGTGGGTTTTGTACCGCGACCTGCCCGACCTATGTATTACTCGGTGATGAACTCGATAGCCCCCGGGGGCGCATTTATTTGATCAAAGATATGCTGGAAAACGATAAGCCAGCGAATGAGAATGTGGTGAAGCATATTGATCGGTGCTTGTCGTGTCTGGCCTGCACCACAACCTGCCCCTCAGGTGTTGATTATATGCATCTGATTGATGGTGCCCGGGCGCGGATTGAAAAAACCTATCAACGGCCGCTGGCAGATCGTCTTTTCCGGTCCCTATTGGCAGCCTTGCTGCCGCACTCTGGGCGCTTTCGGTTTGCCCTTTTGGGCGCCGCGATGGTACGGCCGTTCGCGGGGCTTTTCGGGGATGCCATGGGGGGAAGGATCGCCGCGATGTTCCGGCTCGCACCGCGCTATATGCCTGTGCGTGATGGCAGTGATCGCCCTGGAACCCGGCCTGCCGAGGGGCAAAAGCTGAAACGTGTGGCGCTGCTGACAGGCTGTGCGCAACCTGTTCTGCGGCCAGAGATTAATGCCGCCACGATTCGTCTGCTTACCCGTCATGGGGTTGAGGTTGTGGTTGCCGATGGGGCTGGCTGCTGTGGGGCCTTAAGCCACCATATGGGCAAGGAAGCGGCGGCGGCAGATATGGCCCGGGCGAATGTGGATGCTTGGTGGCGATTGAAAGAAAATGGTGGTCTTGATGCAGTGGTGATCAATG
>JBELLC010000115.1:0-3067 GCA_042088965.1 Nisaea sp.
GGCTGGACAGAGCCATCAACCACATCGCCTGTTTCAGCGGCGATATTGTTTGCCGTTGACATTTGTTTGGTGAAAGATAAAGCGCGCGCCCCGGGCAGGTTTATGCCGGGTGATATATATGAACGCATACTGATTTTTGGTCAAAGCCACCATCGACCAGCTGAAGGGCCAACCGCCTGTGAGGTGAATTTTGCGTCAATCACAACAGGGTGACGTGGTTCGGCAGAAGCATGATGTGGAAATCAACGGATCAGCAACTTTTTTTGCGGCCTCCAAAACCGCCGCGATCTCATCCAGGCCGCTTGCGTCGTCTGTTCTCTCGCAGCATTCTTGATAGCCCAAGAGGCTCCAGATATTACCTGGGTGCTGTGAGGGCCGAACCAATGTGTCGTCGAGACCTAAGTCAGCGCGGTAAACTTCCTTGGCTTCGGCAACCTGCCCTTGGTCTAAGAGCAAGGCACCTAAAGCATGGCGCGGTGGCATCATCCAAGACCAGGGTTCTGCATAATTCAGGGTATCGTATTTGCGAACAGCGGTTCTGAGGTGCTTAAACGCGGTGGTATAATGGCCACATTTGTACTCGGTCTCGCCGTCGAGCATTTCCATCGCCACCCCAATAATGTCATGGGCATCATTTTGAAAAATGATGCGCTCGGCGGGGATTGCTGCGAATGCGTTTTGCAGTTTTGCCTTTTGATCTCGGGCTTCACTGATATTTCCCAGGACGGCATGGGCAATGCCCTTGCTATATTCTAGGACGGCATTTGAGACACAAAAAACATTTGGGTCATATGCCATTTTTTCGTCAAGTATCTCTTGCCACTTACCAAAGCGAACCAGAACATGATATTTCATACTGTAGAAATATTCGAAGTAATTAATCAGAAAATCATGATCGGTTTCTAAAAATTCGGGTTTGATGAATTTTTGTATTTGATTTGCTGCATTTATTGCTAGTTCATACTGACCAGAAAAGAAAGCACCGTATATTTGAAAGTGCACATTATGCAGATAATAAAGATAGTATATGCCAATTTCAGAATTGTGATCTAAATACTTTTTATCCGCCTGTGTGGCTTCAATATTTGATGAAATAACTTTATCGTATTGGCCGCAAAGAACATAGATATGCGACGGCATGTGAATAAGATGCCCAGCGTCGGGCACGAGCGGCCGCAACTTATCGGAAGCGACAAGGGCACGTTCTGGGTGCGGCGACATTTCCATAATGTGAATGTAGAAATGCAGCAGGCCAGGGTGTTCTTCGTCAGAATTTTTTTGGATTTTCTCAAAGGCTTTTTCGATAATGTTGATCGCCTCCAAGGTGTCTGCACCTTCTGTCGGCGTTCTTTGCTCCAAATCCCACAAGTTCCAGGGCGTTCTCACCATGAATGCCTCCGCGGTGAGCGCGGCGACGTCATAATCGTCAGGATATTTTGAATAGACGAGACGCATGGCGTCCGCGTAGGCGTCATCCCAGCGCGCCAAAACCTCTTCATCCGTCTCTGTTGCGGATTGGAACCTTTGCGCTAAGGCCTCACATAATGCAATTTCCACATCACAGATCGCTTTTGAGGTGGCTAGTGCGAGGGCTTTTTGAGCGTTTTCATAACACGTCTTAACCGCGAGAGGCCGTGCCGTCGGTGACATTTTTAACCACGGAACATTGTAATATGGGCCTGTGGCATAGGCGAGACCACAATAGCCCAGGGCACAATATGGATCGATGTCGATAACTTTTTGAAAGCAACGAACGGCTTCGCTGTGATGGAACGCGTAACACCAATTAAGCCCGCGGTTGAACCAAAGTTTTGCTTCGGCCTCCGGTGTTGATATCTCGCGCTGGTAGGTCCCTAAATTAAAATACTCACTCATTTTTATGTCCTCAAAAATATCATGTCCTTAAAAAATTAATATTTTGAAAAATGCCTTATCACGCTTTTATGACGCCTAATTCTGTCAGAACGTTTTGCGCAATTTGTGTTGCATCTCGAGCGGCAGGGAAACCCGCATAGATCGCAGTTTGCAAGATGGTCTCACGGATTTCCTCGGCCGTTGCGCCATTGTTTACGGCAGCCAGCACGTGAACATGAAGCTCATTCGCGCGACCAAGCGATGTCAGGCTTGCGATGGTCAGCAATGAGCGGGTTTTTAGATCCAACCCATCGCGCGACCAGACCAAGCCATATGCCGCTTCCTCGGCCAGGCGGTTATAGGCCGCCGTAAAGTCTGTTTCACGCCTATCGCGGGCGGTGACATAGTCTTCCCCAAAAATTTCAAGCAGCAACGCGCGGCCCTTTTCTGCGGCATCGGACATGGTTAACCCTCCCTTTTGTCAAATTTGCGGAAGTGTGGCGGCGGCGACGGCCTGTCAATGTCAATCACCCCGCCCTTGTTGTCGATCGATGGATCGACCATGGCGACTTTCCCGGAACCAGCCCTCACAGATTATCAAATGCGATCACCATACCGAGTTCAGCCAGGCGCCAGGGTCACCCTGCCTCCACGGTTGGCCTCTGCATCGCAGTCGGGGTGCTCAGGACAGCCATGGAACGGTGCGGATCTAACGTCCTTTGAAAACAGGTTTACGCTTTTCCATGAACGCGGTGATACCCTCAATATGATCCTCTGTCATCATGCTGTCAGCCATCCGTTCGGCTTCCATCTGAAGCTGCGATTCCATGCTGAGATGATTTGTTTGATTGAACAGCATTTTCGCATTTGCATAGGCGTGCGTGGGGCCAGCGGCGAGGCGTTGGGCAAGTTTATTGGTTTCGGCGACCAGATCCTCAGAGGGGACTACCCAGTTGACCAAACCAAGTTCCTTTGCCCTTTCTGCGCCAAAGCGATCACCGAGGAAGGCCAGTTCCATCTGGTGTTTCATGCCGAGGGTGCGGCCAACAAAATAAGATGAGCCGCCGTCTGGACTGGCACCGATATGGCAGTAAGCGAGCGTGAAAATGGCATCGTCGGCTGCAATTGCCAGATCGCAGGACGCCATCAGGCCGATCCCAAATCCGGCGGCGGCACCACGGACGCTGGCGATTACTGGCTTGCCCATGCGCCG
>JBELLC010000115.1:3167-4778 GCA_042088965.1 Nisaea sp.
ATCGATCATAACCGTATGGCATGTGTCGGGGCAATGTCCTGGGGGACGGTCAAAGGCGTGTTTAGGGTGGCTGAAGACCGTCATGCGGTTAGTTTTTTGGTCATTATTAAGGTTTTTTTAGCGCTTTTTGATAAAATCGCCTTGAGCTATCGTCTTTTGGTAATCAAGCTATTGTCTCACGGTAATCTTCATCATTCTGAAAGGGCGTTAAGCAATGTCAACAGCGGCGATCAACAACCATGGCTCTGCCGACGGTAAATTCAGCCCCGAGGAATGGCAGGCGCGCTGCGATCTTGCCGCGTGTTATCGGCTTGTTGATCATTACGGCTGGAGCGATCTTTTCGGCACACACATTTCCTTGCGGGTGCCTGGCACCGATCATTTTTTGCTGAACCCCTTTGGCCTGTTGTTTGGTGAGATCACGGCGTCATCGCTGGTGAAGGTCGATCAAGACGGCAATATGCTGACCGAAAGTGAGCACCCGATCAATCCAGCAGGCTTCACCATTCACTCTGCCATCCATATGTCATCACATACTATGAATGCGGTTCTGCACACCCATACGCGGGCGGGAAATGCGGTGTCGTGCATGAAAGAGGGGCTGCTGCCCTATCATCAAAAGGCCCTGACAGTTCTTGGTTTCATCGGATATCATGATTACGAATCGATTGCTATTGATCACGATGAGCGGTCACGGATCGTCAAAAGCCTTGGTGACGGCAATATTCTGGTGCTGCGCAACCATGGTTTGTTGACGGTCGGCGAGACTATCGGTGAGGCCTTTTTTTGGATGCACCGCATGGAGACGGCCTGCCAATATCAAGTAGATATGCTGAGCATGAACCAGGAAATTCAACCGCCCACAAAAGACGTACAGGATTACACCATTGCGCTCAGTAAAAAGATGTTTGCCAAGGGCGGTAACCTGTCAAAGAATCAGCGATGGCCCGCGATGATCCGTAAGCTAGAGCGTGAATGTATCGACGATTGGCGGCAATAAGCTGCGCTGTGAGAGCGGCTGTCCTGTGACAGCTATTAAGGCCATAATCTGATATTATATGCATCTCTGCGTATGACGAATGCTTGAGCGCAGAACGACAGTATTAGCTCCGTGATGCCATCACATTGTGCCAAAAGTCCTCATGATCAAGACGCATCAATATCAAGGGGCCATTCAGGGCTGTATCGGGTGTCCGGTGCAGTAATCCTTCAGGGCCGCCGCGAAAAACGGCAATATCCCATGGACGCATAAACTGCCGCGCAGCCGGGTCTATCAAGATGTCCTCATTGGACATGCCCGACGCGTAAGCACGGTGATCAACCGCTTCATCAGGAAGCCATTCGGTGCCTTGTCCAGCATAGGTCACCAGCAATCGCATCGGCACATTATCCTTATGGTAGCGACGGCAGTCACGCTGTGTTCCAACGCAAAAGCCAATAGACGCCTCGCCTGCCATGGCACAAAAGTGCTGACAGACATGGGCCATATCCGCGACCCAAAGCCTATAAAAAGGGTCGGATTGGAGCGCATTTGGGATCGCCCCCTGCAGTAGATCAGCAATATCGTCGGCGCTGCTCTCTTTAAAAACCTGCCCGCGCACAGTGAACGTT
>JBELLC010000115.1:4878-9380 GCA_042088965.1 Nisaea sp.
GCAGGTGCGCGCGCTGGCACGGGAAGAAAGATTTGATTACCTATTGATCGAAAGCACGGGCATTTCAGAGCCTTTGCCAGTGGCGACAACGTTCGACTTTCGCGATGAGGCGGGGCACAGTTTATCAGATGTTTCTCGGCTTGATACTATGGTCACAGTTGTCGATGCGGCAAACCTCATCCGAAATTATAGTTCGACCGACTTCTTGAAAGATCAGGGTGAGAGCCTTGGTGAAGATGATGAACGAACGCTGGTTGATTTGCTGGTCGAACAGATCGAATTCGCCAATGTTATTCTCTTAAATAAAACAGACTTGGTTTCGGCAGCTGAAATAAAGACCGTCGAAGCCATTATTCGTGGCCTGAATGTGAAAGCGAAAGTCATCAAAACAACGCTGTCGCAAGTGGACCTGCAAGAGGTTATGGATACCGGCCTTTTCGACATGCAAGACGCGCAAGAACATCCCCTATGGGCACAGGAACTTTATAACCCTGATGCGCATGTGCCCGAAACCGAAGAGTACGGTATCACGCGTTTTGTATATCGCGCCCGTGAACCGTTTGATCCCGATAAAATCCATAGGTTTTTCAGCCAAGAATGGCCTGGTGTGGTGCGTGCGAAGGGATTCTTTTGGTTATCATCCCGGCCTGATTTTGTAGGTGAGGTTTCCCAAGCAGGGGCTTTCGTGCGCCATAAAGGGATTGGCCGTTGGTGGGCGTCCGTGCCGATAGACAAGTGGCCTGATCGCCGTGCCGTTGAGGAGGTTGTCAAACAATATTGGAACAAAGATTACGGTGACCGCCGGCAGGAAATTGTTTTCATCGGTCTGCGTGATGCGATGGATGAGGCGGCCATTCGATCACGGCTCGACACTTGTCTCGTCGATGATTACCTCACGTCACCTGACTATTTTCAAAACCTCAAAGACCCGTTCCCAAAATGGTTTGAAGACGTCGGCGACATGAAATTTTAGGCATGCATAGGGCCCCTGCGGCTCTCTGACATTTTGTGAGAAGCCAATGTCATGGCGCTTCTGATGTCGATCCTCGCCTTGTTTTTGGCAAACAAAGCGAGGGTCACCAAGATTAGGCGTCTGACATGACATGGACCGCGCGGTCAGCCAACAGATCTTTATTTTTTTCGGCGTAGGCTTTCATATGTGGGGCGGCGGCATGGGCTTTCAAATGCGCGAGGCTGGCCCATTTTTCGACCACCACAAAGGTGTCGGCACCATAGGGTACAGCGAAACTTGCGTCGCTACAGTCGACAACAGCGCCGTATTCGATGCAGCCATCTTCGGCATGAACGGCGGGCACATTGGCGTTAAAGTTGGCCAGCACTTCATCGCGTTTACCTGGCTTGGCCGTGATCACGGCGATAACATGAACTCTCGACATATCGGTTCTCCCTCTGGTCATTATTTTAACATGGTGTAATCAGCAAAGACGACTGAGATCTTACAGATATGGCCGGATGCTGCGTGTTATCATGTTTTAAAAGGTGCCGGTTTTCATCGCACTTCGCAACCAGGTTTCGACGAAAGCAACCCTGAAACGTGCTTCTTGTTTGCCAGTGCACCCGCATTCAGGCTATCGCATCAGGGAACCTGCCAGATTACCGATTGATTTGGCAAGCTGGCAAAAAGGGGGTGCTTATGACCGTGATATATGTTGATGCAGACGCTTGCCCGGTAAAAGACGAAATTGTCACCATTGCGATCCGTCATGGGTGCCGTGCGGTGATGGTCTGTAATGGTGGTATCCGCCCAAACCCGCATCCGCTGATTGACCTTGTGATTGTTGATGATGGCCCTGATGTCGCCGATATCTGGATTGCAGAGCGGGCAGGTCGCGCCGATATTGTGGTCACGAGCGATATTCCTTTGGCAGCGCGTGCGGTTGAAAAGGGGGCTTCTGTGCTGCGTCCAAATGGCAGCGCCATTACCGAGGCGAATGTGGGGAATGTGCTGGCAACGCGCGACCTCATGGCTGACATGCGGGCCGCTGACCCATTCCGCCAAGGCAAGGGAAAGCCGTTTTCAAAAGCAGATCGCGGACAATTTTCGCAGGCTTTAGACCAGCTTTTATCGCGCCGTTAAACAGCTTCGCCAGCGACAAAACCTGAGGACCATGCCCATTGGAAATTATAGCCGCCAAGATGGCCGGTCACATCCACCACCTCACCAATAAAATATAGACCAGGCTGGGTTTTGGCTTCCATGGTTTTTGACGACAAGGCGTTGACATTGACGCCGCCCAGGGTCACTTCGGCGGTCCGGTAACCTTCGGTGCCGTTAGGGCTGACCTGCCAGTGATTGACGCGTGCGCCGATCCGCGCCAGCGCCGCCTTGGGCAACTCCGCCAGCCGGCCTGATAGCTCAAGCTCAGCCAGAATATCAGCCGCCAGCCTGCGCGGCAGGCAATCCGCCAAGGCTGTCAGCACATCTTGGCGCGGGGTCTCGGTCTTCCGCGATGTCAGCCATGCGGCACAATCAACATCAGGCAATAAATTAATCTCTAGCCCGTCGCCCGTATCCCAATAAGAGCTGATCTGCAAAATTGATGGTCCTGACAGGCCGCGATGGGTGAACAATAAGCCTTCCCGAAAGACCGTTTTACCATGGCGAATTTCAGCATCCACCGACACTCCAGAGAGGGCGCGGCAGCGCTCTAGAAAACCATCTTGAAAGGTCAGCGGCACAAGCGCAGGTTTAACTGTGGTCACTGGGATTCCAAACTGTTTGGCAACATCATAGCCAAAGCGTGTGGCGCCAATTTTCGGGATTGAGAGCCCGCCGGTGGCGATCACCAGGGCGCGGCAGGTGATGGGACCTGTGGCCGTCTTCAGCCAATAGCCATCATCGTGAGCGGTGACGGTTTGCACGCCCGAATTGAGCCGCAGCTCCGCCCCGGCATCCCGGCATTCGGCCAATAGCATATCGATGATCTGTTGGGCGCTATCATCGCAGAATAATTGGCCAAGCTTTTTTTCGTGAAAGGCAATCTGATGTTGTGTGACCAATTGGATGAAGTCATCTTGCGTATAGCGGCTAAAGGCTGATTTGCAGAAATGCTTATTGCCGGAGAGAAATGCGATCGGACTGGCGTGGATATTGGTGAAATTGCAGCGTCCACCGCCAGAAATTCGGATCTTTTCCGCAGGCCGTTTGGCATGATCAAGGATCAGCACTGAACGGCCGCGCTGGCCTGCAACCCGGCCGCACATCAACCCAGCAGCACCGCCGCCGATAATCACAACATCGTATGTTTCCGCCATCACCTTACCTGTTCAACTGACCCCAACCTGGGTTTTACAGTTTATTTGCCGTTTTCAAACCAGGCTTGTTTATCAAAGGCCACATTGTCGCCAAAGAAATGGATGGCCCGGTTCAGGCCGTCGATAGACTCCCGGCGATAGATCTGCTTGGGGCCATCAATCACGGTGACATTATCGTATTTATCGAGCCAATTACTGGGCACTTGCAGGGTGCTTTGGCGCTGCACCACATCCCAAATATAATAATGATGCGGGATCACCACTTTAGGGTTAAGGCGCTCAATGATCGAATTAACAGCGCCAAAGCCGATCACGTGTTGCGAGTTATCTACAGGCAGCAAAGCAATATCGATCTCTCCGAGCCAATCCCAGACCTCTTCGGGAGGATCCGCCCGATTGTCACCCCAATGCAAAATCCGCAAGCCGCCGGTTTCAATGACAATCAAACAATGGTCCCAAGAACGCGGGTTATTTGGTGGCGTGATATCAACACCATGGAAATGTTGATGGATTTTTTTAAAATCATAAATCGCACAACAGCTGTCGATGGCGTGTTTTTCAGCAATGCCGTGGATTTGTAGGTCGGAAAATGTGTAACTGCCAATCAAGCGGTCAAGCAGCACGCTGGCATCCAGTCGATGCAGGGCATCATGGTCAAAATGCGCATGGGTTGACACGCCAACATCAACAGCGGTGATGGGAAAATCATGGAAATACCAATCCCAGCGCCGCGCCGGGTGATTGCGCCAGGGGTCAACCATCACGGTGATCCCTTGCGGCGTGGTAATCCGAAAGGCAGAACTGCCAAAAAAAGCCAGTTCCACCGCGCCGTCGGTTTTGCACGATTGCTGGTCGGCAGTCGCCTGAAAGTCAATCATCCGGTTATGATTGCTTTTCATCTGCCACGCATTGAGCCCGGTATCGATATCAGCCATGGGTTTATCCTCTGTAAACGGTGCTTCCGTGTGACGTCGCCAACGCCGTAATGTTGCTTTTGTTGTGCCATTGGGGTGACCTGACCTGACGCAATGAGGCTGTGGCCAGAGAAATGTCTCTCGCCTGCACCTTAAAAGCGCTTTTCGAACTGATCCAGGTGTTTATCCAGTCTGCTTGTTTAATCGGCAGACCGGCGCGGCGGGATTATACGCGGGCGCTTTCTGTGACACCCGGTGTGGGCGCTTGGCAAGTGTCTATCCCCATGTCATGGTTTAGGCGGTTCCTTTGCC
>JBELLC010000116.1:0-9446 GCA_042088965.1 Nisaea sp.
GCCGACAACAGCAGCGATAAAGACAGCCCGTAACGTTGGCCCAATTGGTGGAAAGCGCTCCGTCATGTCAGCTGTAGCCTCAATTAACTGAAGAGCGCGTGTTTCACTGTTGGGTGTTACCGTCATGACTTGCTCTTCCCGCCCGGGAGGAGACGTTCTTGGCGCTTGCTGTCTTTCAGTGCAATGAAACCTGCTTCATTCAACACCAATTCACTTGGTCGCACGATCTTTTCAATACTCCCTTCGCGCATTAAAATGACGCGGTCTGCAAGCTTGATAAGTTCGGGGCGATGGCTGACAACAATTGATGTAGTGCCCCCTGCTTTGGCGGCTTTCAGGGCCTGCACTAATGCCTGCTGGCCCTCGGTATCCAGGCTCGCATCTGGCTCATCTAAAACCAGCAGCGCTGGGTTACCATATAACGCCCGCGCCAAACCGATCCGCTGCGCCTGACCGCCTGTCAATTTTGTGCCAAACGCACCAATATCTGTATCGTAGCCATGGGTGAACTGGCCAATCATTGCATGAACGCCTGCCCGTTTCGCCGCCTCAACAATTAAATGCGACGGGCCCTCATCCAAGCGCGCAATATTCTCACGCAAAGTACCGGAAAATAATTCTACTTTTTGGGGCAGAAACCCCACGTATCGACCAAAATCCTCGCGCTCCCAGGTGTAAACATCCTGCCCATCCAACCGCACCGCGCCAACGGTTGGCGCCCACACCCCAACCAACAGTTTTGCAAGGGTTGATTTACCGGCGGCTGATGGCCCTATGACGGCAATGAACTCGCCAGGGTTTACCCGGAAATTGACGTTTCTGACAGCCGGTTGAACGGCACCCGGTGGAATGAAGACCAAACGCTCTGCGTGCAAAGAGCCATTCGGGCGCGGCAAGGCCATGGTCGATCGTGGACGTTGTTTAGACTCGTCATCGACTAAAATAGCGAGGCGCTTTAGGATATCGCGCGCATTCACAAACTCCCGCCAGCTACTAATCACAGATCCAAAAGGTTGCAATGCGCGTGTTGAAATCATCATTGCCGCAATCAAGGTAGCGGCATGAACCTCGCCCTGAATAACAAGAAAACCGCCAGTCGCAATAATGCTCATCTGCTGAATAAATTGGATACCGCGAGATATTGATTTAACAAGCGTCGCCCGTTGTTCAGCAATTTGGCTGATTTGCAGTGTATCGTCATTGGACATACGCCACCGCCTGATAACAGAGCGCATCATACCCATGCCCTCAATGGCTTCGGCGTTGCGCAGGGCATCCCCCAGATTGTTATAGGCAATGGCGGCGGAATGCTTTGCGTCTGCTGTAGGCTTGCGGATTAAAATCTCATTTACGACGGCAAGGACGGTCATGACAGCCGATCCAATAAGGGCCACCACGAAATAAAGCGGATGTAAGATATACAGGACGAGGAAAAAGATTGGCGACCAGATGAATTCCAATGCGGCGGCAATGTGTGGGCCGGCAACAAACTGCCTGAGATCGCCGATATCGCGCAGCGTTTCGCTGATATTACCTTTGCCTCGCAGTGACCTGCCAAGGCTGGCCTCAAGCAGATCATTATTCAGTCTTTGGCCTAACCAGCTGCCCGTAAGCAAAAATATTTTCGAGCGGAAATAATCAAATACGACAAAAAGCAATACGCCAATCAACGCGGCCACTGAAATTCCGACCAAGGTCGCATAACTGCTACTTTGTAAAACCTTGGTAAAGATATTAATCATGTAAAGCGGCGGCACCAGCATCAAAACACTTGTGACCAGGCTTAACAGAAGCGCCACCACCAAAGGCTTGGTCGCCCGGCGTAACGCCAGTTTGAGCGGATTATGTGCAAAATCAGCCATCAGCGAATGCAACCTTTCGATGACCAGCCGTTCGCCCCTTCGACACTGCCGGCAATCCGTCCGCAAACCAGCGGGTTTGATGCAGCCAACGGTTATACACCTCCGCACATGAGGTCCGATGGACTTGGTGCAAATCGATCGATTGGCGTTCAAAATGATGAAGTGTGACAGCCGGTTCATAAAGTAGCGTCCAGCCCTTGGCGCGCAACTTCAAACACAGGTCAGTATCCTCAAAATCACCGACCAGATAATCCTCACTGACGCCGCCAACCGCGTCCCACGCTCGCCGGTCCACAAGCAAGCATGCCGCCGTCAGGGCATCTGCTGAACAGGCCCGATTGGCGGCAGGGAAATCAATCGGATATCCTTTATACAAGGATCGGTTAAAGACGTGACCGCGTGGGTCTTGATCAAAGGTCAGCCCGGCATGCTGTATGGTCCCGTTGGCAAATAACAGTTTGGGGCCAACGGCGGCAGTTTTACGAGAACCACGGAGGGCACCGAGTAACGTCGTGATCGCATCATCATCAGCCAAGAGGACATCAGAGTTAAACAGCAGCAATGCTGAGGCTGAGGCAAATTCTGCACCGGTGTTCACCGCTGGCGCATACCCGAAATTGCATTGATGAAAGACTATTTTAGCTGGCAAGCCATAAAGCTGATGGAGGGCGCGAAGCTCGCTTTCCACAAGGGGGCCAGACTGCGTATCATCAATGACATAAATGACCTCCATCCGCCGAGCGTCGTGCATGGATGCAAGCCCGGTATACTGAGCCCGCAAAAAACCAATATTTTTATATATTGGAATGACAATGCTAATGCGCGGTCGTTTCGGCATGGTGCCGATATTGACGATTTTTGCCACACGATCACGTCCAACATGGGCCTGTTGCAGCGCCGCCAATGTGGTCCCAAGCCCAGCATCAAAAACGTCGGTCAAATTCTGCGGCATAATCGGCAGCGACAACAGAAGGTCGCGGGCCATGCTTGCCTCTGTCGCCGCCGGCGCCACCAACACTTGATGGCAGCCCCCAGAGACCAAGCGCACTTCAAACATCTCGTGGCCAAGGGCGACACTGGGTTTAGGCGTTGTTATGGATGCACAAAAGCCTATTTTTGAGGGTATCGCATCGGCCTTAATACCATCCTTTGAGACACCTCGATGGTGAATAGGAATCATATGTTTTTGGAGAGACACCAAAGTGCCGCCGGGCCCAACCCACGAAATTTCTTCGAGCAGCTGGTGGCTGTCGTCAACCCACCCAAAGACTGTCATCGCGCCGCCTTCAGCGCGAACCACAGCGCTAATGCCAACCTTCAAATGGCCTGAGAATGATAATGAGACTGACTTTTTAGCGGCAAGCTCAGTATCCATCTGCCTTAAAACAGCGGTAAACTTGTTTTCAAGCGGCCCAACAGCTGCCGAAACATGTTTAATCCATTGAACAAATTTCTGTTTTTGTGACCCAAGCGCCTTCGCTAACTGCGGCAATACCAGGGGTGGGCTCACATTTTCACCACCAATGGCAAACACCTCAATCGCCTCCCGGAACCAGAGAACCGCACGCATGCCCTGAAGTTCCCCAACAGGCAAATCAATGACCCAAAAAGCGACTCGCTGGGTTTCCAGGATGAGGGGCTTACCCATCGGTCGCCGAAAAACCCCCACGCCAAAAATCTGTAAATTTTGCACCCTGGTGGACGGCGGCAAATTCGTCAAAATTAACAGCGTCGACCGCGGTGTAATTTCAACAAGCCTTGACGTGCTTTGGGCCGGGGCGGCCTCCAAAACCTGGTGCAGACTCTCTACAAACCGGAGCGCGTCCACATCTGCCGACCGCTTCATGTAAACCAGCAGTAATTCGGTTAATTTCTGCACCGCATCAATCCGCGCCCGAGGACTTAGGCGTGACAGTGCCGCCCTGAGGAACGCATCATCTGCTGGCAGTTCAGAAATAACGTGGTTATCGATGAGGCAGCGCTCATTTACGGTCCAAGTAATTTCAGACTGCGCTGTTACCTTCGCCGAAAACAATGTGACGATAACCGACGGCTGTCCTGCCTGGTCAATCGGTAAGCTAAGAACGGGCCGACGGACGGCGACGCCGTCAATTAACAGCGATACACCGCCCAGAGGCTTATCACATTTGCCGGCGCCAACTAACGCATAGAGAGAGGGCGCGATTTCGACACAGGAATTGACAGAAGAAACCATCATCTATTCGAAACCATGCGCGCCGAACGCGCACGGCTCCTTTGCTGTCAACCCGCCAAGATCAAACAATCTCGATGTAGGTTGAAATACTGGCGGTGATATCACTTGAGCTCACACCGACAACAGTAACCTGGTTGCCATCTCCCAAATCAATCACAGCGTTGCCGCTGGAATCGTCAGAGATCCGCGCACTTAAGTCAGATGCCTGCGTCACCGATAACCCATTCACACCTGAGGCAACCTGAATCATGTCAGCGCCAGCGGTGAAGTCATAAATGATATCGGCCCCGCTACCCGTGCCGAATGCAAAGACATCGCTACCGAGGTTTCCATAAAGGCTGTCGTCACCTAAATTGCCCTCAACAGTGTCATCACCCTGACCGCCATAGACAACATCGCTGCCCTGACCGCCAAACACCACATCATCACCTTTGTTGCCATAAACAGCATCATCGCCTTTGTTGCCAAAAACAACATCTTCATCCTGACCACCAAACACCGTGTCATTGTTTTGGCCGCCGTAAAGCGTATCATTCTGTTGATTACCGTAGACCAAGTCGTCGTTTGTATTTCCGTAAATGATGTCACTATCGCGCTGACCGTAAGCGACATCGTTTGCAGCACCGCCAGCAATTGAATCATCGCCGATGCCGCCGTAGAAAAGATCATCCCCTTCATCAGATCCGATCGTATCGTTACCGGATCCACCGTCCAATGTATCGTTACCAATGCCGCCATAAACGCTGTCGTCACCAAGGCCGCCGCTCACCGCATCATCGCCGAGACCGCCCGTAATACTGTCGCTGCCAGCGCCGCCTAAAACACTATCGCCGCCAGCACTACCAACAACAGATGCATTACCAGATCCGGCGATCACAACCGTCTGACCCGCCTCGCCGGTTAACTGAACCGCCGCCGTTTCGCCGCTTGCAACCGCAACAGAGGCAACTTCGACATCTGCGGACACCGATACAGATCCACCATCGCTGACTGTCACTTGAGTGATTGCCGATTCCGTAATGCCTGCGCTCTGCAAAAAGTCGTTGATGACCGCACCGCCATCATCGGACACATCAGAACTATCAAAAATTCCACCAGGTACAGTCGCCATGAGAGTCTACCTTTCTTATACGCGTGTTTTGAACAGGAAAATGTATAAAAAATACCTATTCGTATAATATTTACGGAAAAAATATATTTCAAGCTATTTTGTTGTTTTTCTGATTTTTCGCAAAATTTTTGAATAAGCACGACAATAGAGTGCTGGTATGCGCCGAGGGGCAGCGATGGCTCTGCTTAAGATCTGCGATGTGATGTATCCGTTTACCCAAGCAAGCTGGCAAAACTCCCGTCGATCAGCTGATCTCTTTTAAATCCTGAATCGCTGATGCAGGCACCAAAACGATAATTTCAAGAGCAATTTTGCGCGCGCTCTTGCGTCCCCATCGCCGCGCGCGCCGATAATTCCTGACCCTTAATCGCCGAATCGCTTGCAATCGCATCGAATATTACGTTTTCAGTTTTTAGAGCATACCAACGGGCTGCATTCGGCCGCCATCGACGCGCCTGATAAACGGAGACCAAAACCCCCTTATCCAGGTAATATTCATCGTTACCCGCAGGGAAATGCTCACTGATTAACCGGGCGATTAACGCCATCTCGACATAGGCCGGGGCGGTCGCGCGCACATAGACTGTGGCGGCAGCAATCGTCTCCCATGGCTCTACATGGGCGTTGGGTCGAAAACCGATATCGCGGTCCATCATCTGCGCAACAATCAGTCCCGGCGGCCCCACAAACAATGTATCGATATCAACAATCATCAAATCGCGCTGCCAACAGTCGGCAATCATCGGGGCGGCTAAAAACCGCCCACAGATATAGTCAGTTGGCGTGAGCCGACGTTCTCTGCGGTCTTGCGAGAGCGACGTCGCTAATGTCCGAACCATCTTCGCCGTTTGCGCAGTCAACTTTCCCATAACATGCACATGAAGCGGATTATCGGCACCTTGGCGCCGCAGGCTGGCCACAAGAGACGGCAGGAATCTTTGCAGATAGACATTATCGCCAGCCACAACCACGACCGGTGCCACCTGCCCTGAGCCTGCCCGCGATAAGGCGGCCTGAGGGGGCTGTGTGAGCATGACAATGTCAGTGTTGAGCAGCCATTCCGCACGCGCGAGGGCGGCGGCTTGCCTGATAACATCATCGCT
Organism: Nisaea sp.; assembly: GCA_042088965.1. GTDB lineage: Bacteria > Pseudomonadota > Alphaproteobacteria > Thalassobaculales > Thalassobaculaceae > TMED26. The sequence goes on from JBELLC010000116.1 coordinate 6,292, forward strand.
ATGGACAAGTGTACCCGGGCCACTTGCACCGGCCCCACCATGTTTTCTTGCCGCCTGGTAAAGATTAATTGACGCATTAAACCGCCCGTTCAGCGCTGCGCGACCCACAAACGCCGCAAGTACAGCTGACCGCTGCCCCGGGAATTCAGCGGCCTGCCATAAATGCCTGATCCAGTCATCCAGATGATCCGACTTGGCTGCTGCCAAATACCCTTCAAACATCATTTTGTCATTGAGATCAGCAAAGGGAATCTCACAAAAGGCTAAGAAAGCCTGATGACAGCGCCTCAACCGATACCACAGGCGGGCGGCGACCCAGGTCGCAATAACGGATTTTGGGGCCAACGTTTTGAAACGATAAAGATGACTGGCGAGCCGCCTAACGTTTTCGAACCTCCACCAAACCCCAAAACCATAAATTTCTCGCCATCAACCGATTGCGGGTTAAGCAAAAGGCTGCGCTGCGCCGACCTAAAAGCCATATTATGTTGCTTGAGATGCCTTTTGGCGCCAGCAAAGCGGAGATGAATCGCCCAATTACCAGGAGCAAGGATCTTTAGCCATGAGATTAATTTATGTCGCTGAGATGGACCATCAGCCTTAAAATAAGCGTTCATAAGCGCCCTTTTCCCACCGGGAGCAAGAAGCACCTTCTGGATATTGGTCATTTGAGAATTTACGTCAGATTTCATTACCTAAATCCGTCAATTTGGGATCACGGTTACCATGAGACAAAAAAGGTTTCTGCGGTTTTGACGCTCGTTTCTGTTTCTCATACTAAAATCTGTCCACAACATCATAACCACATCGCCGCTCGCGTTCGCGCCAGCAATAACGCCTGAACCGACAGTCTAGAACGTCTCATCCAAGCGTTTGCTGCGATAGCGGCGGGTATCCCCATCTGAAAATGTGACCACATAAATCGGTGGAAACCGGTCCAGCGTGATCACTTGCTGGAGCCGATCACTGCCAAGGCTTGCAACCAATTTTTTATCCCCAAGCACCACCGTCTTATTCGCCAGCACCAGTCTGTTCCCCGCCAGGATGCGAATGACCTGTAGACCTGTGAGTTCCAATTGGCGCTCCTCAGCCGCGATGAGTCTCGATGTAGGACTGCACGCTGTTAGCTGTAAAAATAAAAAAATGCCGAAAAAAATGCCTAAAACACTGCTGTTAAAATGCGCCACTTGTGTTGCCTATATCCAGTCTGTGCTGATAAGCGCGGTACCAATTTCAATCCATTCCACCCCATACAATGTCGATGAGTCGACCGCATCTTCGGCATAGCTGACAGTGATTGACCCATCCGTATTTCTTTGAAACAGAAAATCGGCCGTGTTGAAACCATTCTCAGGGGTATGATTATAGCCAGAAAGCGTATCAACGCCCACACCGCCATAAACAGTATCATGGCCACCAAATGAGAGATAACCATGATCGCCGTTTGAAAACCGGTCATCGCCTTTGTTGCCATATATAATGTCATCACCAGGACCAGACCTGATGTCGTCATTACTCTGACCGCCATAGTAGATTTCCACGCCTGGCCCCCCAAAGAAGATATCAGCTCCCTTATTGCCATAAGCGATATCATTTGCCCCCGGCTGAATGCTGTCCTCGCCCTGACCACCATAGAGGATGTCAGCAATGCCGTTTAAAGGGTTACGATCGATAATGAAGTCTTTACCGGGATTGCCATAGGCGATCTCGGCGCCGTTGACATAAATATGATCATCTCCCGCGCCGGCCCAGATCACCACCGCGTTGTCAGTGAATAAGATATCATCGCTTTGATCCCGCCAATACCAGGAGTCAAAGCTTCCCACTGGACCAATAAAATCCTGGAATGCCGATCCCATAATGTCGGTAGTCTGGGAAGTGACAGGATCGTCCGTGACCGTATCGGCAGCCCATTCGGCAATATCTGCGACAGCCTCATCCGTCAGCAAGGTCCCGCCATTGTATAAGCCATAAAATGCCGAGTAGGTATGCACACCAACAACAGTGTTTTCATCGGCCCCAGAGGTGAGATAAATTGGACTGCCACTCATTCCCGGAGCGGTATAAATATCAGTATATCCAATGGTGTCCCAGCTATCATAAAACGCCACAGACCCATCAGCGGTGTACATCCGTTCGCCGCCAGATCGATCTCCTGGATAGCCTGTAATCGTTACATTTTGACCAACAATATTATATTCATAGGCAGCGGAATAATTGAGATAGCCGGTCTCATCGCCAATATTTTGCGCCAAGTTGATCACACCATAATCATCATCAAAGCTATCATAGGCGCGGTAACTATCCGAGACTGTCCATGATTTAGCCGCAAAGGAGCCAAATGGCTCATAGGGGCCATTTTTTGCAGGCGTCACTTCCACCTTGGTGGCATAACCGCTCCATTCATCCCACAGATTGTGGCCCGCCGTGAGCACATCATTGCGCCCAATCATAACACCAGATCCCATCCCCGACGTGCCATCAGAGAATGTCACAGATACCTGTACAACCGCTGAATACGGGTGCGCCGTCGTATCACTGACCCATTGTCGGTTATCCCGCATCAAAACGGCTCTCTCGGTGTTGAGACTTAATAATATTTTGCTTACCTATAATTGTAAATTTATCTTTCGCCAGTTGGCGAGAGCACCTGGGGCATGGCGTCATCTGCACGCTTTGGGCAAGATACGGCAACCCGCTATAATTCCGTCGCACCTTGTTTAATCCTGATAATCCACAGCCAAACGGCTAGGGAGCCGACACGGATGTTATCCTTGCAGAGGCCCTTGATGGCGATCTTGCCTGGTGCCCGGATATTTTAGCGGACCCCGCTTTATGAGCGGGCCTTTATGAACGGGCCTTTATCAGTGGGTTTTAAGCCAGCCTTGGATTGCCAGTTACCTCTCATCATCCGAGCGTTATCCGGCAGCAGGCGCCCCCTATGTGGTCGATGGTGCGCGCGTTCTCACACCTGCCTTGCCAGCGCATATGGAAAATCCAAATAGGTTCGCCATGGCACCTTAATTAATATTTATGAAACGCACTAAAACGCCGCTTTAAAGCCTCGCTGGCCTGAAAGCGGCGTTTAGGCTTTTCTGTATTAGGCGCTTCGGTAAAGTTTGGTGAGCACAAACTCACGATGTCCCAGGGATTCA
>JBELLC010000001.1:0-43463 GCA_042088965.1 Nisaea sp.
CAAACATGTGATCAACCGGTCGGCTTGAAAGCCATCAACAACAATAACCCGCCCACCGCGCATCAATGTTGATAGGGCGTGATCTGTTGACACCATGTGAAACAGTGGCGGCCAAGCGACAAAATTATTATCTGCGGGGACACCAAGATCGACCGCATAAGCAAAAGACCGAGCGACCATTGCCCGATGACTGATCAGCGCGCCTTTTGGCAGGCCGGTGGTGCCGCTGGTGTATAGAATGATTAAACCTGCTTCATCATCAATCTGGATGTCTGGCTCAGCGGTGCTGGCATTTGCCAAGGCTGTTTCATAGGCCTCACCAAAAGATAATCTGGCATGTGGTAACAGATCTAACCGGTCCAAATTGGCCGTCAGTTCAGCTTCATGGATAATGATCTTCGGGGTGACAAGGTTGAGGCAATGGGCCAACTCACGGTCGGCCAAGCGCCAGTTTTGGGCCGCAACAATGGCGCCGATTTTCGCGCAAGCAAGCTCGACCTCAATATATTCAATACAGTTTCGCGCCAATAGCGCGACCCTGTCGCCGGGCAGAATGCCGTCGGAACATAAATGATTGGCCAAGCGGTTGACCCGCTGATTCAACGCCGTATAGGTCAAGCTCCGCTGAAGGTCAGTCATCGCAATACGCTCAGGCACTGCCTCAGCGCGCGACTTGAACAATCTGCCAACATGCGCCAATCCGGCCTGCTGTATGTGCTTATTTGGCTGAAATTCCATGCGCCCCTCTTTTCACCCCGGCAAAGTTTAGCGCCCCAGCGCGAGAGCGCCAAGAAATTCACTCGCCGCCGGGGGGGCATCATGGAATAGTAGGCGATCAACCCGTGATGTGGAGTTCATCGGTGCAACCCTGGCAACGACTCGCCCTTGGCGGTCATATGGTGCTGCTTGTTGGCATGGGCTTGGGGCGTTTTTCTTATACCCCAATGGTCCCCGCCCTCAGCCGTTTTGAGATCCTCACAGCGGCCGAGGCGGGTATTGTTGGCGCCGTGAACCTTGGCGCCTATGTGGCTGGCGGCCTGATCAGCGGGGTTTTAGCCGCCCGATTTAGACCGGCCCGCGTGCTGCAAGTTTGCCTGCTACTGGCAATGCTATCCTTGCTGGCCAGCATGCTGCCCCTCGGCTTTATCTGGTTACTTTTTTGGCGTGGGCTTATTGGTGCAGCTGTTGCCATCATGATGATTTTAGGCATTGCCCTGGTGGCCAACGCGGCACCGCGTGGCCGCCTTGGTTTGGCCACAGGCATTGCTTTCACGGGGGTTGGCGTGGGTGTCTTCCTTTCTGCGATTGGCTTGCCCTGGCTACTGCAAGTCGGCGTGCTTTGGGCTTGGGGTGGCTCGGCCAGTATTGGGTTGATTGCAGGTGTGATTGGACTATGGGCCTGGCAAGCGGCGATCGACGTGCCGCCATCAAACCAACGACCCAAAACACCGCCTGAAACCAACGACAAAATCGCCAACGACACCCCCAAAGACGTCGCCAATGACATTGCCGATAAAGGCCGCACCAAGGCGGCGCAAGCGGGCCGCCGACTGGTCCTTGCCCAAGCTTTGTTCTCTCTGGGTTTGGTGCCGCACTCCATCTACTGGGTCGATTATTTGGTCGTTGAACGTCAGTGGTCCCTGGCCAGCGCCGGACAGCAGTGGTCACTTTTCGGCCTGGGCGCCATCATCGGCACCGCGCTTTGGGGCCTGCTTGCAGACCGCCTTGGGTTTGGCCGAGCATTGGTTTTGGTATTCACCAGCCTGGCCATCGGGATTACGGCCCCCTTACTGACATCAACGCCTGTAATCACCATCATTTCTGTCTTGGTGGTTGGCGCACAACCAGGATTTTCGGCGATTGTTGCTGGCCGCGCACGCTTGGCCGTTGGGCCCGCCGCCATGCTGGTGCTGTGGCGCTGGATGGTCATCGCGGTTGGCGCAGCGCAGATTATCGGCGGCGCGGGGCTCGTTTATCTGTTTGATTTAACCGCAAACTATACCGTGATTTTCGCCATTGGGGCCGCCGCGATGGCAGCGGGCGCGATCACCGTTGCGGGGCTGCCCACGGACCGGCCCGCCAAACACCCCTAATTTTTTGCGTGAGCCCAACCCACAATTTGTCGTAGCCTAGCCGTCATGCGTTCTTTGCCGCACACGGCGGCATGATCAAAAATAAATTTTGGGGGGAAATCGCCGTCATGTCGGATCAATATATTGTTGGTGATCTGGTCGCTGAATTTTTACAAGCGGCAGGCGTCACCACCGCCTTTGGACTGGTGTCTGTGCATAACATTCCGATGCTTGATGCGATTGGGCGGCGTAACGCCATTCGTTTTGTCAAAGCGCGCGGTGAACATGGTGCCGGCCATATGGCAGACGCCTTCGTGCGCACCAGCGGCGAGCTGGCCGTGCTGTTTTCAAGTACTGGGCCCGGTGCCGCCAATGCTGTCCCTGCCTTGGTCGAAGCGCGTTTTGCTGGCACCCCCCTGCTGCATATTACCGGGCAAACTGCCCGTCCTAACCTGGACCGCGATCAAGGCACCGTGCATGACGTGCCAGGGCAATTACAAATGCTGGCAGCAGTCTCTAAAAGCGCCTATCGCATCCGCGACGCCAGCAGTGCCCTGGGGGTTTTAACCAAAGCTGTGACCGACGCGCTGACCGCGCCCATGGGCCCGGTGAGCATTGAAATCCCGATTGATGTGCAACGCACCGCCATTAAACGGCCTGATATCTTAGATCAAAACCCACTGGCCCTCGCAGCGCCACAAGCCGCACCCCAGGCGGCACTTGAACAAGCGGCTAACATGCTGCGGACGGCAAAGCGCCCAATGCTTTGGACGGGCAATGGGGCCAAATTTGCAGGCGCAGCCGTCAGCCGATTGGTTGAAATGGGCCTGCCTTTGGCCACCAGTTGGAACGGTCGGGCGGTCATCCCAGAAAATCATCCCCTCAATTTCGCCGGGCTTTATGCCAGCCCTGAAATGGCAGAATTTTATAAAAGCGTCGATCTTCTGATCGTCGCGGGTTGTCGGTTGCGCGGCCATGAAACCGCTGACATGTCGATGGCACTGCCCGGACCGCGCATTCATATCGATGCCGACCCAGCGGCCAACGGCCGCACCTATGACAATGATCTATTTTTATGCGGCGATGCTGGCGCCAGCCTGGAGGCGCTGGCCGACTTGGTCGCCGGACAAATGTCAATCGACCCGGACTATGGCGACGCAGCCAAAGCGGTAAAGGTCGCCGCGCAATCTGGTTTCACTGAATTTCTGGGGACCTATGGGGAAATGCCTTCTGTCGTCCGCGCCGCCATGCCCGATAACGCCGTTTGGGTGCGTGATGTGACGCTCAACAACACCACATGGGGCAATCGAATGTTCCCGCTTTCGGCACCGCGCGACAATGTTTATCCGATCAGTGCCGCAATTGGCCCCGGCCTGCCCCTGGGCATCGGCGCCGCTATTGGGGCAAAAGGCCGAAAAACTGTCTCCATGAGCGGGGACGGCGGCTTTGCGATCAATCTGGCTGAGCTTTGGACGGCGGTAGATGAAAATGCCGATGTGGTTTTTATGGTCATGAATGACCGGGGCTATGGGGTCATTAAGCATATTCAATCCAGCCTTTATGGCAGCCGACATTTTTTCGCAGATCCAACGGCACCTGATTATAAAGCGCTGGCCGAAAACTGCGGCATGCCGTTCTTCCACAGCGACACAGTTGCAGGCGTGGGGCCCGCCCTATCAGCGGCGATTGCGGTTGATGGGCCAGCCTTATTAGAGGTGGATATGAACGCTATCGGGGCGTTTCCGGCCTATTTCAAGCCGCCACCCTATGCCAGCAAATAATCGGTCGGGCCTATCGGTTAACGGCAATAAAGGCGACCGAGGGAACCACCAAAAGGACAGCGATCACAATGCGCAGGGTAAGTTTTTCACGCCGAAAGACCAACCACGTCATCAGCATGGTGAACACCGGTGAGGCGGCAACAATCGGGACCACCTCGATCACCTGGCCGCGCATCAAGGCATTATTCAGAGCGAAAATAGCTGTTGAAAAACACAAGCCACCTGCCGCAAACCAGTATACGCCCGAAAGCTTCCAGTTGATTTTCGGTTTATTGCGGCGGGTTAAGGATACCAAATGGGTAATGATTGCAGAGACCACGAAGCCAATCATGCCAGCGATAAAGGGTTCAGCTACTTGATCCAGCCCGACCTTTGAGAGCACATGACCAAGTGCCCGTAAAAGTGCTGCGCCCACGGGCAGTGCCAACGCCCATAAAGGCCAGTTCGCTGCTTTTCCACCACCTTTGCGGGTCAGCAATAAAATACCGGCAAAAATACCAATTGTGCCTGCCGCCGTTTCAAGGGTCAGCGCCTCTCCCAACCACAGAATGCCCAGCGCCAAACCAAACAGCGGTGAGGTTGACGAGAGCGAACTGGAAAGCGTTGGTCCCAGATAGCGCATCCCCCAAACCGCAAGATTGGCTGACAGGGCGGGCCGGAACAAGCCCACCAGCACAAAAATCAATACCGCAGGGTGAAACAAAGCCTCAAAGTTCAGGAACCAAGGTGCCAGCAGTAAATGAATGCCTGCCGAGGTTGTAATTGTGGTTGCTGTACCAAGGCGGTTGTCCAAGGTCGCCAGCCCCTGATTTTGGCATTGCGCTCCCAAGGCAAACAGGAAGGCTGCGATCAACGCCAAAAAAATGGGGGAGATTTCAATAAGCACGGGAACACCGGAAAGGAAGTTGACCGGATCAACCCTACGCTGTTCCCGAGCACGGCACAATCTATTGAAAAAATTTAACTCTTTGTCGATAGCAAGGCGTCAACATTGGCCCGATCTGGGGCACCGAGACGGCCCCCAAAAACCGTACATTTGAGGGCGGCGGCAGCATTCGCGAAGGTCGCCGCCTCTGTCAGTGTTTGGCCTTCTGCAAGCGCCAACGTAAACGCACCATGGAACACATCACCTGCCGAAAGCGTGTCCACAACCGACACTTGAAATCCGGGCACTGCCCAAATATCCCCATCTGCGGCCAGCAAACAACCTGCTGCGTCCAGTGTGACGCCGACCGCTATCGCCGTGGGCAAGCGTGCCGAGGCAGCCTGCAAAAGGGTCTCAGGTGCGCCCTGTTCACCAACGAACAGCGTCAACCCGCGGCGCGAGAAGATCGGATGACTGGCAGCGCCAGCTAATCGGCGCAGGTCATCAACAGGCGCAATATCAGCATCTAAAACCGCCGGAATATGCCGTGCGCGGGCCGCCGCGAGTAATGCAAGCCCACCCTCACACCAGCGACAATCCGCGAGCACAGCCGCCGCATCATCAACCGCCTGCAGCGGCAACCATGCCGCTGATGGATCAAGGGCCAGATCATAGTAGGGCACCACCAACCGTTCGCCACTGGGGTCCACAAGGGTGACACCAATACCGGTTTTCGCCCCGGCAATGACCCGCACAGCTGAGGTATCGACACCCTCGGCTGTGAGGCTGGCGATATATTGCTGACCGGCGGCATCATCACCAACCCGCGACCAAATTTGCGCTGTACCGCGCAATCGCGCAATCGACGCCGCCGCACTTGACGCCATGCCAGCACCAAATTGCAGACAGTCACCGGCCAGGACCTTTTCACCAAGACGGCCAAGCCGCGGGACGTGCAGCACCGTATCAACAGTTGCCGCACCCAGGCAAATGACCGACGTCGCATTGAGGGGGGCCATCATCGCTATGTTCCCATCGTTAAAGCTGGTAGCTTTACCCCTATGTTGCCAAAGATGCCATGGGCTCAATTTTCACCTGCCAGTGAGCAGATTGCACGACCGAAAAGGGCAAACCCTGAAAGTACCAGATCCTGAAAGTACCAGATATTGACTGATATACTGTTCGATTGGTCGGTTGTGACATGGGCCGTTGCGGTGAGCGCAACGCTGATTGCTGCCATTGTTCGCGGTTTTACAGGTTTTGGGTTTGCCCTGATCTTAATTGCAGCGGTCAGTATTTTTGATATCCCCGCGGTCGTGATACCCATGGTGCTTTTGTTGGATTTGGCCGTCAGTGTGCATCTGATCCCCAGTGTGCGCCGAGATATTAATTGGACTGTTCTAACGCCGATTTTAATGGGCGCCGCCATTGGTGTGCCCATCGGTGTTGCCGTCCTGGCCAACTTGCCTGCCGATAGCATGCGCATCGCGATTGCACTTTGTATCCTGGGGGCCGTTCTTGTCCTGCGAAAAGGATATCAATTGGCAAAGCAACCGGGCCCATTGGCCGCATCCCTAACCGGTCTTGCCGCCGGGTTTCTCGCTGGCAGCGTTGGCATGCCGGGGCCCGTTATTGTGGTTTTCTTGCTTGCCTGTCCGCTCGCCGTTGGCAATGTGCGCGCCTCATTGGTGGCGTTCATCCTGATGACCGATATCTTATCTTTGGCGCTGATGTTTTGGGCAGATTTATTTACCGAAGTGGTCGTCTTGAGGGCCGCCATTTTACTGCCCGTGGTCCTTTTGGGCACAGCCATCGGTAAGCGCTTGTTCACAATCACAGACCCCGAAACGGTACGCAATGGCGCATTGGTACTTTTAACAGTTCTGGCGCTTGTCGCCTTAAGCAGAGTTTTGTTATCTTAGATTTGTAACTTGCCGCTGAGTGACACTATATGCACACCCTTTACCATCAACCTTTTTCGCCCTTCAGCCGGAAAATTCGGGTTATATTGGCCGAGAAAAAGTTACCATTCGACTTGATCGTTGAGCCTGTCTGGCAACGTCGACAGGCGTTCCTAGCGATGAATCCGGCGGGTCAGGTGCCTGTGCTGATTAACAGTAAAGACCAGGTTATCGCTGATTCCAATGTCATCGCTGAATATCTTGAGGAAACCGAGGCCTCGCCCAATCTGCTGCCTTTTGACACCGCTGGCCGGGCTGAAACACGGCGGCTTGTGGCCTGGTTTGACGACAAATTTAATACTGAGGTGACCGCCCCACAGGTTGGCGAAAAACTGTATAAACGGCTCAGCGGCGGCGGCCCCCCCAATAGCGCTGTGGTGCGCGCTGGCACCCAAAATATCCTGACCCATCTTGATTATATCGGCCACCTGGCTGAGCGGCGTAACTGGCTTGCCGGTGATGATTTCTCATTTGCCGACATTGCAGCGGCCGCCCATTTATCGGCTGTTGATTATCTCGGCGGGGTTCCTTGGGATCATAACGGCGAAGCACGCACCTGGTACGCTAGGGTGAAATCACGGCCCAGCTTCCGGAGCGTGTTAAGCGATCATATCCCCGGCCTGCCGCCGCCCCCACATTATGCGGATTTAGACTTTTGAGCGGTCCAGTTTATCTTAACTTAAATCCATCAATTCAATGCGGTCGCGAATGGCCTGTTGTAAGTGAAGATCATCCGTAAGACTTAACGCCTCGATGAAATCCTCGCGGGCACGGTCAAGATTGCCCCGGAGTTGCTGCAATATACCACGTTCTAGCCAGATATCAGCGCGCGTTGGCGCAAGCGCCTTGGCCTGCTCTATATCTTGGCTGGCAAGATCCAAGGCATCCGCATAACGATGGGCAACGCCCCGGTAAACCAATGCGTCAACTGATTGCGGTCGGCGCATCAGAATATAATCTAAATCGGCAATGGCGGCTGTAAAATGGCCCGCGGCGAGTCGTGTTGAGGCGCGATCTATTCTATATTCAGCGTCATTTGGGTAGCGTTGCAAAATCTCTGTTTGTACCGTTTCGGCAGCTGTCAAATGCCCGGCCATGAACCAGATTTGACCTGTCTGCGCCAGCCAATTGATGGCTATTTCAGGATTATCAACCTCAGCCGCTAGGCGCTGCAAACGGCTCGCGGCTTCCGCGAAGCGATCCAGACCAACCAAGGCAATGGCCGCGCAATACCGGGCCATGATCCCGCCGCCCGCCGCGTGCCATTTCTGGGCCTGCTGATAGGCGTCTCTCGGGTCACGCTCTGCCAGTGCCAAACAGCTGGCCTGATCATGAAGGTTTTTCGTGCCCGCCGCTGCATCCACATCAACCGCCCAGGCATGAGCCAATAATGCCAAAGGCAGCAAGATATAGCGCCCCCTTACCACAGCGTTTACGCAGCCTCAATTTCGGCTGACAGCGCGGCAACGGTGCGCGTCAGTAAGGCCAGGTCGCGGTCTCGCGACAGGCGATGATCCCCATCTTTGATGAAGACTGCTTCCACATTGCCCTCTTGCAGGGCCTCGATAATTTTAAAGGCATGCTGATAGGGGACATCTGGATCACACATGCCTTGCAATAAGCGCACCGGCACTGGGATGTTCAGCGGTGCGCGTAACAACAGATGCGCCCTGCCATCGGTAATCAGCTGCAAGGTGATCGCATAAGGGGCATCACCATAGTCAGACGGTGCAAAATACACCCCGTCACGTTCAAGCGTTTGACGAATTTCCGGGGTAAAAGCAGGCCACATTAGATCTTCGGTAAAATCGGGCGCAGCGGCGATGCCCACAAGCCCTGCCACCCGCGCCGGGCGGGCCAGCGCCGCCAACATCATGATCCAGCCCCCCATGGAAGAGCCAACGAGGATTTGCGGCCCCTCGGTCAAGGCATCAATCACCGCCACGGCATCATTTGCCCATTGGCCGATCGTCCCTTCCTGAAATGCGCCTGATGAGGCCCCATGGCCCTGATAATCAAATCGCAGAAAGGCTTGGCCGCGCGCCACTGCAAATTCTTCCAGCGCCAGCGCTTTTGTGCCTGTCATATCAGACATAAAACCACCCAGAAAAACAATGCCAGGTTGGCGTCCTGGGCGCTGGTGATAGGCAATTTTTACATTATTGGGCAGCGCTAAATACTCCGGCGCGTGTGGCTCGCTTGACGATGCATTCATTCTGCTTGATTCTCCCCCTAATCAAACTGCGGAGCGACGGCATTTGCGAGATCAATCTCAAGCCATCATCGGTGTCACCGATCCTATCAAATTTAAGGCCGATTATGAAACTTTCCGGCCTGCGCCGGATGACAAGCCACCAACGGTTCTACAAGTTTTGCCGGCGCTTGTCTCAGGCGGGGTTGAGCGCGGCACTATTGAGATTGCCGAAGCGCTTATCGCGGCCGGTTGGCGCGCCATGGTGGTGTCATCTGGCGGCCCCATGGTGCGTGAATTAGAGCGGCTGGGTGCAACCCATCTTGAGCGGCCCATCCATTCAAAATCACCGTTGCGGTGGCGGCAAAATATAAATGACCTCGCCGCCATCCTTAACGCCCATGATGTGGATATTGTGCATGCACGCTCGCGCATGCCCGCCTGGATTGCCTATCAGGCATCACGGCGGCAGAAATGCCCCTTCGTGACGACTTTTCATGGCCGCCATCCTGATCTCAATCCGCTGAAGAAACTTTACAACAGCATCCTCACGCGCGGTGACAGGGTAATTGCAATCTCGCATTTTGTTGCCGACGATATCGCCAACCGCTACCACTTTGATGTCAATAAACTCCGCATTATCCAGCGCGGCGTTGATCTAAACTTGTTTGATCCAGATCGGGTCAGTGCCGAACGTCTGATCAAGCTGGCTCATGAATGGCGGCTGCCTGATGGTGTGCCGATTATCATGTTACCGGCGCGGGTCACACGTTGGAAAGGCCATGAACTTTTGATCCAGGCACTTGCCGCGCTAACAGATGTGAGTTTTCGATGTTTGATGGTCGGCAACGCCGATGATAAAGCCCCCTTTAAAGCAGCACTGCAACGCCAAGCGGAAAATTATGGTGTTGCTGACCGGGTTCATTTCGTGGGGACATGGCGCGACATGCCTGCCGCCTATAAAATCGCTGATGTCGTGGTCTCCCCAACCCTCATTCCGGAACCTTTTGGACGGGTGGTGGTGGAGGCACAAGCCATGGGGCGGCCTGTCATCGCCAGCGCCCATGGCGGCCATTTAGAAACCATCATTGACGGCAAAACCGGTTGGCTTACACCCGCAAATGACGCCGCCGCTTTGAGCGCGGCGTTACGCCATGCGCTCAACATAAGTGCAGATGACCGCGCCAATATGTCAGCCGCCGCAATCGCACATGCACAAAAGCAGTTTTCCAGCTTTGACATGTGTGCCCGCACGCTGGCCGTCTACAGCGAAATTTTGACTGAGAGCACCGCCTAAGGCCATGACCAAAGAACGTGTTTTGGTAATTAAGTTGGGAGCGCTGGGCGATCTTGTTTTCGCACTTGGGCCCATGCAGGCGATCCGTAATCATCACCCGGATGCCGCCATTACCTGCCTGACTCGGGCGCTCTATTGCGAGCTGCTGGAAAAAACCGGCCTGTTTGACCATATCTGGGTAGACCCAAATGCCAAGCTTCTAGACCTTAAAAAATCACTTCGTTTTCGCAAAAAATTGCGGGCAGCGGGGTTTTCCTGGGTCTATGACCTGCAGACATCTGAACGCAGCAGCAGTTATTTAAACCTATTCTGGCCGGGCCCTTATCCAAACTGGTCTGGTATCGCTCGCACGGCCAGTCATCGCCATGCTTACCCCAAACCGAACCGACAACACACAATTGACCGTCACCGTGCCCAGCTTGCCATTAGCGGTATTCATGATGTCCCGCTGACGCAGCTTGACGGTATTGAGAGCGATATCACAGGCTTTAACCTGCCGGCGAAATTTGTCCTTTTGGTGCCAGGGTCATCGCCACATAGCCTGGACAAACGCTGGCCAACGGAACGGTTTCAGCATATTGCGGCGCGCCTCATCGCCGCTGGCACGCGCCCGGTGATCATCGGCGGACCTGGCGAACAAGCAATCGCTGCCGCTCTTTTGAAGGCCGTGCCAGAAGCGATTGACCTCACAGGTCAAACCAAAATCACGGATATTCCGGCGCTAGCACGCCACGCCAAACACGCTGTCGGCAATGATACCGGCCCAATGCATCTCATTGCGGCGACGGGCTGTCCGATAACGATATTGTTCAACCGCCGTGACGCACTCGACAAAAACCGACCTCGCGGCCCCCATGTAACGACACTGCATCGCGATGATCTTACCAATCTGAGCGTCGATGATGTCTGGGCGGCACTGCGAGCAGATCATGGCGCCTTGCCCTGAAACCCTTGCGCTTATGGCCCAGCCCATGTACAAAACATCAGCTCCAAGGACAAAAAGCGTGATGGCAGTGATGCGTACACCTGCACAATATACTATATGGCCATTTCGGTGCTGACCGGCATCGGAGTGGCGTTATCTGTGGCGTCATGAACGTCACCTGCCTGGTCGCATCTGCTTTTTGCCCCTTTTGGTCGTTTCTTTGAGATTGAGTCATGCCTGACATTACCCTTCCTGACGGTTCTGTACGTTCTTTTGATGGCCCCGTGAGCGGCGGTGAGATTGCTGCCGACATTGGCCCGGGCCTGGCGAAAGCTGCAATGGCGGTTGTCGTTGATGGCGCGCAATGGGACTTGAACCGCAAAATTACCCACGATGTGCAGCTGTCGATCATCACCGAGCGCGATGACGATGCGCTCGAAATCATCCGCCATGATACCGCCCATGTAATGGCCGAGGCTGTTCAGGAATTATATCCTGACGCGCAGGTCACCATTGGCCCGGCAATTGACAATGGCTTTTATTACGATTTTCATCGCAGCCTGCCCTTTACACCTGAAGATCTTGCGGCGATCGAAGCCCGGATGCATGAAATCGTTGACCGCGATGAAGCCATCGTTCGGGAAGTTTGGACGCGCGATCAAGCCATTGCCCATTATCAAGCCGAGAACGAACCATTCAAAATTGAATTGGTTGAATCCTTGCCTGGCGATGAGACCATCAGTTTTTATCGCCAAGGCAACTTCCTTGATCTGTGCCGTGGTCCGCACCTGCCTTCTACCAAACGGATTGGTCACGCTTTTAAACTCATGACTGTCGCTGGCGCCTATTGGCGTGGCGATTCCAATCGCCCGCAACTGCAACGAATCTATGGCACAGCCTGGCGTAACGAAAAAGAACTGCGCCAACATCTGCACATGTTGGAAGAGGCTGAAAAACGCGATCATCGCCGTCTTGGGCGCGACCTTGATCTGTTTCATATCCAAGAAGAGGCTGTTGGCTCGGTCTTTTGGCATCCTAAAGGTTGGTCACTTTATCGGGCCATTGAAACCTATCTGCGGGCGCGTTTAGAGGACGTTGGCTATCAGGAGGTAAAAACACCTCAGCTGATCGACCGCAGTTTATGGGAAGCATCAGGGCATTGGGAAAAGTTCCGTGAGAACATGTTCACCGCTGAGTCCGATGAGGACCGCACCCTTGCCCTTAAGCCCATGAATTGCCCCGGACATGTGCAGATTTTCCGCCAAGGCCTGAAAAGCTATCGTGACCTGCCGATGCGGATGGCAGAATTTGGATCCTGCCACCGTAATGAGCCGTCAGGTGCCCTCCATGGGATTATGCGGGTGCGTGCCTTCACCCAAGATGATGCACATATTTTTTGCACAGAAGATCAAGTGCAATCTGAAAGTGTTGCTTTTTGTGACCTCTTGCAAAGCGTTTACAGAGATTTTGGTTTCCAAGAGCTCCGCGTTAAGTTTTCCGATCGCCCCGAGGTACGCGCTGGCGACGATGCAACCTGGGACCGGGCTGAAGCAGCATTAAAAGGCGCTGTTGAGGCGGCAGGCCTTGATTATACGTTAAATCCTGGCGAAGGCGCCTTCTATGGTCCAAAATTAGAATTTGTGCTGCGCGATGCCATTGGCCGCGACTGGCAATGTGGCACCTTGCAGGTCGATTTCGTTCTGCCCGAACGCTTAGACGCCCATTACATTGATGAAAACAGCCAACGCCAACGCCCTGTGATGTTGCACCGCGCGATCATTGGCTCGATGGAGCGATGGATTGGGATTTTGATCGAACAATATGCAGGCCGCTTCCCTTTATGGCTGGCGCCGCTGCAAGTGGTGGTGACAACCATCACCAATGATGCCGATGATTACGGCCGGCAGGTTGCCGCCGCAGCAAAAGCTGCCGGGCTGCGGGTCGGCATTGACGTGCGGAATGAGAAAATCAATTACAAGATCCGTGAGCATAGCGATGCTAAAGTGCCCGCCATTCTGGTGGTTGGTAACCGCGAAGCCGAAGACGGTAGTGTCGCCATGCGGCGTCTCGGCGGCAAAGCACAAGAAGTGCTTGCGCTTGACGAGGCCATTCATAGACTAACCACTGAAGCGGCGATGCCGACAGGCAACACTGCGTCATGAACCGATACTTGAAAACACCAAAGGAGTTGTTCCATCGCTAGACCACCATTCGCCCAAACACCAGCAAAAGACGGGCCGCGTGTTAATACAGATATAACCAATGCATCGATCCGTTGCATTGGCTCAGACGGTGACATGCTCGGCGTTATGACTGTCGATGACGCCCTTCGCCGGGCCGAACAAGAAGGCCTTGATCTGGTTGAGATCTCGCCGAATTCGGATCCCCCCGTCTGTAAAATTCTGGACTATGGTAAATACAAATACGAAGCCCAGAAAAAGCTTAATGCGGCTCGAAAAAGCCAAAAAGTTATCGAAGTCAAAGAGGTCAAATTAAGACCAAACATTGATGAACATGACTATCAGGTGAAATTGCGCAATATGGGTCGGTTTTTAGACTCAGGTGACAAGGTGAAGGTGACGATGCGCTTCCGTGGCCGCGAGATGGCGCACCAAAACCTGGGGATGAACGTGTTGAACCGGGTCCGCGATGACGTCGGCGAAGACGCTAAGGTCGAAGCTGAACCAAAGCTTGAAGGTCGCCAGATGGTGATGGTTTTGGCACCGAAGTAATTCAGCCTGCCAAGGCGGCCTAGCTGTTGATTTAAGTCAAGGGCACCATGGTGCTTGATTCTGTGCCAGACGACCAGTATAACCCGGCAACCCAAAAGGGTTGCACAACCGAGCCGCGGCGAAAGGGCATGCCCGGCCGGTGACTGACTGTCAGACCGCTGATGTGGTCAAGGACAGGAACCGCTAGAATAAGGAGTGAGAAATGCCCAAGCTTAAGACCAAAAGTGGGGTCAAAAAGCGTTTCAGCTTGACCGCCAAGGGGAAAGTGCGCGGCAATGTCGGCTATAAACAGCATGGCATGCGCAAACGTCCACAAAAGATGATCAGAAGCGCGCGTGGGACCATGATCCTGTCCGACGCAGATGCAAAGATCATCAAAAAATTCCTTCCCTACGGTTAAAGGAGCGCAAAAATGGCTCGTGTAAAACGGGGCGTCACACAGCACGCCCGTCACAAAAAAGTTATTTCTCGTGCGAAGGGCTATTATGGCCGCCGGAAGAATGTCTTTCGGACAGCGGTGCAAGCCGTCGAGAAAGCCGCGCAATACGCCTATCGTGACCGCCGTAACCGGAAACGTGATTTCCGTGGTCTGTGGATTCAGCGAATCAATGCCGGTGTTCGCCAGCATGGCCTGACCTATTCACAGTTCATGAATGGTTTGAAGCGTGCCGGCGTTGAAGTTGATCGTAAGGTGCTGTCAGACTTGGCCATCCATGAGCCAAGTGCCTTCAAGAGCTTGGTCGATCAAGCACAATCAGCCCTGGCAGCCGCCGACTAACGATGTGGTGAGATAATCGGCACATCTTTGCCGATGCTATGATCTTGAAACGGGGCCGCTTGTCAACGGCCCCGCTTTCGCATTGAAGCCGAGACAAAACCGGGAAGATATGGAATGGACGCCATAGACGAAATCCGCGAACGGACATTGGTCGCCATTGGCGCCGCCACCGATCCGAACCAGCTTGACGCGGTTAGAGTTGCTGCAATTGGTAAAAAAGGTGATGTGACAGGGCTAATGAAAACCCTCGGCAGCCTTGAGCCAGACGCCCGCCGCGCCTTTGGGCAAGCGGTCAATCAGCTGAAAGACGAGGTGCAAACGGCCCTCGATGCCCGCCGGACGGTCCTCGATAGTGCGGCGCTGGATGCCCGCCTCATGGCAGAACGCATTGACGTCACCAAGCCGGCACGGTTTGAAGGCCAAGGCCGGATCCACCCCATCTCTCGCACGATTGACGAGCTCACAGCAATTTTTACCGAAATGGGGTTCACCATTGCTGAAGGCCCGGACATTGAAACCGATTTTTATAACTTCACCGCGCTCAACATTCCGGACGATCATCCAGCACGCCAAGAACATGATACCTTTTATCTGCCCCCCGACAGCGACGGCAAACGCAAGGTGCTGCGCACCCATACCTCGCCTGTGCAAATTCGGACGATGGAAAAAGTCACGCCGCCAATCCGAATTATTGTCCCCGGGCGGACCTTTCGCTCGGACCATGACGCCACCCATTCGCCAATGTTCCATCAGGTCGAAGGCCTGGTCATCGATAAGGCCACGCACATGGGCCACCTCAAAGGCTGCCTGATTGATTTCTGCCGGGCGTTTTTTGATATCGATGATCTGCCTGTGCGCTTCCGGCCCAGCTATTTCCCGTTCACAGAACCATCAGCGGAAGTCGATATTGGCTGTTCACGCGATGGCGGCGGTCTGAAAATTGGCGGCGGCGATGAATGGTTGGAAATTCTTGGCTCAGGCATGGTCCATCCGCGGGTCTTGGCGCATTGCGGGATTGACCCAAACGAATATCAAGGCTTTGCCTTTGGCATGGGGATCGAGCGGATCACAATGTTGAAATATGGCATTCCTGATCTGCGGCCCTTTTATGATAGCGACCTGCGTTGGCTGCGCCATTACGGCTTTTTACCCTTGCAGGTGCCAACAATTGCTGGGGGGTTAAACGGATGAAGTTCACCCTTAAATGGCTAAAGGCCCATCTGGATACTGATGCCAGCCTGCAAGATATCACCGATGCCTTAACCATGCTGGGGCTTGAGCTAGAAGGGGTCGAGGACCGCGGTGCCGCCTTAACAGCGTTCACTATTGCCCATGTAATCGAGGCAAAACAACATCCTAATGCCGACCGCTTACGGGTTTGCATGGTCGATACGGGCACCGAAACGGTTCAAGTTGTCTGCGGGGCACCAAATGCCCGCACTGGCATGAAAGGGGTTTTCGCCCCTGCTGGCGCGCATATTCCGGGGACCGGTATTGATCTGAAGCCTGGCAGTATTCGCGGCGAGGCTTCTAACGGTATGCTCTGCTCCGAGCGCGAGTTGATGATCTCAGAAGATCATGAGGGCATTATTGACCTGCCAGAGGATGCCCCCGTCGGCACCCGTTATGTGGATTATGCCGGGATTGATGACCCTGTGATTGATATCGCGATTACCCCCAATCGGGCGGATTGCCTCGGTGTCCGCGGCGTTGCCCGGGATTTAGCAGCAGCGGGTCTTGGCACATTAAAGCCGCTGGACACCAGTCCAGTCGAGGGTCAGTTTGACAGTCCGATCCAGTGGCAAATCGACTTTTCAGAGGATCAAAAGCACCTCTGCCCATTGGTTGCAGGCCGTTATTTCCGCGGCGTGACCAATGGCCCAAGTCCTAAATGGATGCAAGATCGGCTGATCGCTGTTGGCTTGCGACCGATCTCCGCTTTGGTGGATATCACCAATTATGTGATGTTGGATGTGGGCCGGCCCCTGCACGCCTATGATGCCGATAAAGTCGACGGCGACATCATCATTCGTACCGCCAAACCAGGTGAAAAATACCAAGCTTTAAATGGTCGCGAATACAGCTTTGATTCTGACATGATCGTCATTGGGGACCGCAATGGTCCCGACGATTTGGCAGGTATCATGGGTGGCGAGCGGACCGGTTGTAGCGATGAGACCGAAAACATGTTTTTGGAAGTCGCCATCTTTGATGAAACCAATGTTGCCGCCACGGGCCGTAAACTGAATGTCTTGTCTGACGCGCGCTATCGCTTTGAGCGCGGTTTGGATCAAACCTCCCCCTATTGGGGCACAGAGCTGGCGACCAAGCTGGTTTTAGACATTTGTGGCGGCACCGCCAGCACGGTCGTCATGGCTGGACCCGGACGTAACTGGCAGCGACAAATTCCGCTGCACTATTCCCGCATCAAAACGCTTTGTGGGGTCGATATCGCTGAAACTGAGGCCAAGCGGATTTTAGGGGATCTCGCCTTTGAGGTGAGAGGCGATGGCGAGGCAATGTCTGTCACCCCGCCGCCCTGGCGCGGCGATATTGATGGGGAAGCTGACTTGGTCGAAGAAATCGTCCGCATCAATGGTTTTGATAAGATTGAGGCTGTGTCCCTGACCCGCCCACATGTCATTAGTCGCCCCGCGCTGAGCCCCCAACAGCAACGCGTGCGGCTGGCGCGCCGGGCCCTTGCAGGCCGTGGTATGGTCGAAGCAATCACCTTTTCTTTTATGCCAAGTGATCTGGCAAAACGCTTTGGCGGCGGCGAGGCTGCCTTGCATCTGGTCAATCCCATTTCCAGCGACCTGGATGTGATGCGGCCCTCTATTCTGCCAAACTTATTATCAGCAGCAGCGCAAAACCTGAATCAAAGTGTTACCGAGATTGCCTTGTTTGAAGTCGGCCCGCAATATGCTGACGATAGCCCCAAAGGCCAAGCAACCATGGCTTCTGGCCTGCGGATCGGCGATACCAGCCCGCGCCATTGGAGCCATGATGCCCGCGTTGTTGATGCCTATGATGCCAAAGGCGATGCCATCGCTTTATTGGCTGACCTGGGCGCACCAACAGCAAATTTACAGGTCTCGATCGATGCGCCTGACTGGTACCATCCAGGGCGATCCGGCAGCCTTCGCTTAGGGCCAAATATCATCGCTTGGTTTGGGGAGATTCATCCTGCTGTTTTGCAAGATATGGACATCAAGGGCCGCGCTGTTGGCTTTGAGTTGTTCATCGACCGGGTGCCAATGCCAAAGTCGAAACGCAATGGCCATGCCAAAGCGATGCTGTTACCCTCACCCTTCCAGCCTGTGACCCGCGATTTTGCCTTTATTGTTGACCAGGACATGGCCGCGGAAAGCCTGCTTCGGGCGGCCAAAGGTGCGGATAAAGAATTGATTTCGGGTGTCGGCCTGTTTGATGAATATCAGGGGAAGGGCGTGGCTGAGGATAAGAAATCTTTGGCCATCTGGGTGACATTGCAGCCCAAGACGGCGACTTTAACGGATGATGACATCAGCGCGGTCGCTGATCGGATCGTTGCTGCTGTTGGCAAAAACTGTGGCGGCGTGCTGCGCGGCTAGACGGCCTGCGATCTTTTAGCATCACGGCTCACTGGCAGCATCAAGACTGTTGCCAGCAGAACCAGCCCTGCTGACGCCCACAGCGTCAGGCTCAGGCCGCCCCATTGGTATAACGCGCCAGACAAAAAGGTGCCGAGCAAGCGACCTGCGGCATTCGCCATATAGTAAAAGCCAACATTCAAGGCCACCTTATCACCATCTGAATAGGCGACGATCAGATAAGAATGAACAGCCGAATTCACCGCAAAGACACCGCCAAAGATCAACAGCCCAGTGATCAAAACCCCGCTGGCCCCCATAGCCCCACTGGGATTGACGGCCGAGACCCAGCTTGGCAAGAGCCAGGGCGGCAACGTCCCGAGCCCCGGATCAAGCACAAGCGCCAATATGGCAGGCAGCAATAGCAAGATCCCCCCCCATAAAACCGCTGCTTTCGCACCATCTTGCGGGCCACCAAGCCGTGGTAACATCTTTGGGACCGCCGCTTGCACGCCGCCATAGCCAATAACCCACAGAGCCATAAACCCTGCGACCGCCTCAAAACTCCAGCCTGCGTTCTGATAGAGATAAACAGGGACACCCACCACAAACCAGACATCACGGCCAGCAAACAAGAAAATGCGCGCTGCCGAGAGATAATTAATCTGTCGGGTCTTTGAAAATAGCTCTCGCATCCGGGGTTTTGTCTTCGCCCGCCCGAGATCGGCTGTCATCGCCAGCAAAATCAGCGCCAAGACCACCGCCAGCATCGCCGCCATGGCCCATAATGCCGCCGAAAAGCCAAGCGTGCTCAGCAACACCCCCCCGAGGAAAAACCCAACCCCTTTGAGTGCATTTTTTGAGCCTGTCAGCATCGCCACCCAACGGAATAATTGCCCCTCCCCACGGGCCACCAATTTCACCGCGGATTTGGAGCTCATCTTGGTGAGGTCTTTGGCGATGCCTGAAAGCGCCTGCGCCAGCATGACATAAGTGACAGACCATGCCATTGTCCACGCTGGATCAGTCGCTGACAGCATATTCAGGGCGACAATCTGCACCCCAAGCCCGGCGATAAGGGTCACGCGTAGGCCAAACCGTGCACCAATCCAGCCACCAAGGAAATTGGTCACAATGCCCATAGATTCATACAACAGAAAAAGCGTCGCTAACTCGAACGGGGTAAAGCCAAGCTGATGGAAATGCAACAGCACCAACATCCGTAAGGCCCCATCGGTCAGCGTAAACGCCCAATAAGCCCCTGTTACCAGTGCATAATTGCCCAACGCCCCCATCACATCATACGGCTTATCTTCACGACCAAATCAACCATCCGGCAAGAATAGCCCCATTCATTGTCATACCAGGCAAAGACCTTCACTTGCCGCTTATTCACCACCATGGTTGACGGCCCGTCAATAATTGCTGAGCGCGCATCATTGACGTAATCTGCGGACACCAGCGGTCGGGTCTCGAAACCAAGAATACCTTTCAGCGGACCCGCCGCAGCTGCCGCAAAAAGTTGATTGACCTCATCCACACTGGTGTCACGGGACATTTCAAAAACACAATCGGTCAAGGACGCATTCAACAGCGGCACCCGCACAGCATGACCGTTTAACTTACCCGCTAATTCGGGGTAAATGATGCCAATTGCGGTTGCTGATCCGGTGGTTGTTGGGATTAACGAATTCAACGCCGACCGCGAGCGCCGCAAATCTTTTTTCGGCGCATCAACGATGACTTGGGTGTTGGTCACATCATGAATGGTGGTGATCGCCCCATGGCAAATGCCAATCCCCTCATGCATCACCTTGACCACCGGCGCCAAGCAATTGGTGGTGCAGGACGCCGCTGTCACCAAGTGGTGCTGCGCCGGGTCATACAGGTGGTCATTCACGGCCATCACAATGTTTAACGCCGCCGGGTCTTTTACCGGCGCTGAGACAACGACTTTAGCAATGCCTTTGTCATAATAAGGTTGCAGGCTATCGGGCGTGAGATGCTTGCCGGTACATTCCAGAACGATATCGACGTTGTCCTTGGACCAGGGCAAATCTGCGGGTTTTGCAACCGTGCTCACGGTAATCTTCTGGCCTGCAATCGTGATGCTATCGACATCGCCGCTGACCGCCTGTGACCAACGCCCGTGGACACTGTCAAACGCCAGCAAATGGCCGTGGGTAACACCATCACCGGCCTGATCGTTGACAGCGACAATTTGTAAATCGGGATGACCCCACGCTGCCCGAAAGGCCAACCGACCAATCCGGCCCATGCCATTAATCGCAATGCGTGTCGGCATGACCGGCACCCTTTTAATATGTTTCCTGCGAGCAGATGATATGCCCCACTCCGTTACAGTTTTGTGTCACTGGCGGGGCTTTATCATATTTTCTGCCGACCTCAATTAGCCTGCGTCAGCGGTCAAGCCCGCCGCTTCAATCCCGGCAATGGCACAGGCTTCGTCGTTATCAGAGGCATCACCAGAAATACCAACGGCACCGGCAATTTTGCCATCAACCTTGATCAAAACGCCCCCTGGCACGGGCACCAAACCACCCGGAATCAAAAGACTGGCAGCATTGATAAAATAAGCTTGTGCTTCGGCCCGATTATTCAACGCCCGCGAGCCAAGGCCCATGCCAACCGCGCCTGCCGCCTTCGCCCGGGAAATCTCAAAGCGCTGATTGCTGGCCCCATCTTGGCGCAGAAAGGCTTTCATATGACCGCCAGCATCCAGCACGGTGACGGCCAGAGGCTGTAAGTTCAGTTCAGATGCCTTGGCGAGAGCTGCATCGATAATTGTTGTCGCTTCATCAGTGCTGATGGCGGGCATTGAAATGGTCATTCTTGTCTCCTGGTTAAGCCGAGGCGGGGGCGCATGCGCCGTGCCAAAGGGATATCGTAAAAAGCGCCCGGGCGCTGCACTTATTCTGCGGTAAATTCAATCACAGTATCAAATTCAGCGGTGCCAGCCGCAAATCGGTTTGCGGCCGTTGATCTGACGGAAACCCCCTCAGCCGCCTCAGCAATGTGACGGGCTTGATCAAGCTTTGAGGTCGCCATCACAATCGCTGCAAAAACCGCCGCGCCATTATGGATCGGGCGGGCAAGATCGCCAAAGCGGGCCGCCAAACCGTCGGCGCTCAAAATCTGTAATTGGCAGCCCTGAAAATCAAGTTGATAACCACCATCAATCGCCTCTGGGGTTTGCGCCAGCAAGCGCGCATAACGATCTGCAACGACCGCCGGATCAACCGCCCCTAATACAATCTCGCGCATCGCTGTGACACCATTTGCATGGTCCTGCCAGGCCGGCCGCCACACCAGGTCTGAGGTGCCATGTTCACAAAAATAAACCCGCCCCTCTGGAAAAGCGCTCTTTTGGCAATGAACGGTTCGAAACCGCGCCGTTTCCGCCGCGCCGTCAATGTCGACAGGTCGGGAAAACGCTTTTGGCGGGTCACCGGCAAGCTGTAAGTTTTGCAGATTTTCGAAATCAACGTCGACATCGCGGGTTTTAAAGACCAAACCATCAATGCCAACAGGGCTATCAAGCAATTCGCGGCGCCTGCCAGTGCCGTCGACTGGCAGGCCAATGAGCTCGAGATAATCATGACCAAAAATCATCAAATGATTAATCGAGCCAAGGGTATGATAGCCCCGCGGGGTGACGGTAAATCCCAAGGCATTAAAACAGTTTTCTGCCGAATCCATCGCCATATGGACATTAACCACCATATGATCGAGCGCTGCCGTTGAGGCCATGAAACATTCCCTATCTTAAAATCATCAAAATTTAACCGTTCATGGTAAGACCACCAGAAACACTTAGCACTTGCCCTGTTATATAGCCCGCATCATCACTGACGAAGAAAACAATCGCCCCTGCCAGGTCATCCGGTTGCCCTAAGCGCCCGAGAGGGATTGCGCGCCGGAAAGCCTCTTTCAATTTTGCCGGATCACTGGCGGTCGCGGCGACGTCATCGAGCAGCGCTGTTTCAGTTGGCCCAGGACAGACAACATTAAAGACGATGTTATGACGCGCGTGCTCCCGCGCCAGTGTTTTTGACACAGAGACCAAACCACCTTTGCACGCAGCATAAACAGACTCCCCGCTTGAGCCGACCCGTGCAGCGTCGGACGCCACAGTGACGACCCGTCCATGACCTGCTTCAACCATCTGTGGTAACACCGCATGCAGCATATTTAGCGCACCGGTCAGGTTAATGGCGATAATCTTGTCCCACAACGCCGGCTGGGTTTTCAAGAATGGCTGAAAACGATCCCAACCTGCATTATTGATCAAGCCCGCAATTGGCCCAAGATCCGCTGTAACAGCGCCAACAGCGGCGGTAACAGCTGCATAATCTGTGATATCGACAGCTTTTGCGATTGCCGTGCCACCTGCCCTGGTGATCGTAGCGGCGGTGCGCTTTGCTGTATCGCCATCCACATCAAATACCGCGACATAGGCACCTTCTGCGGCCAGGCGTTGGCAAACCGCGTCACCAATACCGCCGCCACCGCCTGTGACAATCATCGTTTTTGCTGTTAATCCGCGCATTATTTCCGTTCCTTTATGTGATATTCAACAGCCATCACCTGTGCCTTCGCCGTCTATTGTGATCAGGTTCTGCCCAATGGTGGCCCGAACCGGCGCTGGGATGGGCAAGGCGGTGCGGGCCTCTGGATCAAAAAAAACTTCGACGCCGTCTTGGGTCGCGTGCAAATCACCTGTGTCCGCATGCAACATAAATTGGCGATATCGACAGCTTTTCGTGCCCAAACGGATGAAACCACCGCGGATCACCACGAGATCGCCCGCAACCAGTTCCTTGACGTAATTGGTGCCCGTATGGGCCACCACCGTGTGATAGCCCGCCGCCTGCATGGCCTTTAAACTAAAGCCAAATAAGCTCCATAAATGAAACGCGCCATCGTCAAAAAAATGCGCGTAATACCGAACATTCAGGTGACCAAAGTGATCACATTGGCCGGGCAAGACAATACCGCGATAGGTTTCCTTCATTTCTGCCATAATTTCCTCGCGTCAAAATGACCCCGTCAATAGCAAAGGGCCGAGGGCGGGTGCTGTCAAGATCGCTATTTATCTCATGCGAGGGCTTGGCCTGATCGCGCGGTCATGCCAATCTTCTGCATACATAAAAATAGGGTCAGTATGGGGGAGCAGGCATATGGCCGAAGGAAATTTTGATTATATCATCGTCGGTGCGGGATCAGCAGGTTGTGTGTTGGCCAATCGGCTCACGGCAAACGGCCGAC
Organism: Nisaea sp.; assembly: GCA_042088965.1. GTDB lineage: Bacteria > Pseudomonadota > Alphaproteobacteria > Thalassobaculales > Thalassobaculaceae > TMED26. Next base: position 23,464 of record JBELLC010000001.1, read on the forward strand.
ATAACGTATTACTTCTTGAAGCAGGCCCCGGCGGCCATCCGTTGAGCCGTGTACCGATCAGTTATGGTAAGTTAATCCAGGATCCTGCAGCCAATTGGTGCTACGAGTCAGAGCCGGAAGAAAATATGGCTGGCCGCCGTATTCCGGTGCCACGCGGCCGGGTTCTCGGCGGTTCCAGCGCCATCAATGGTTTGGTCTATGTGCGCGGGCAACCCCGTGATTATGATATCTGGGCGCAATTAGGTAATCGCGGCTGGGCCTGGAATGATCTGTTCCCGATTTTCCGGCGGATGGAAAATTATGAAGGCGGCGGTGATGATTTCCGTGCCGAGGGTGGCCCCTTGCATGTCAGTGAATGTCCTGACGAAAGCCCCTTATATGATGCTCTAATCGCCGCTGGCGATGATCTTGGCCTGGCCCCAAACGCTGATTATAACGGTGCCAGCCAAGAGGGCATTGTCAAAACCCAAACCACCATTCGTAATGGTCGGCGCATGTCGACGGCTTATTGCTATCTGCGTCCAGCCCAAAGCCGCCCCAATCTCAAAATCGTCACCGAGGCTTTGGCAACACGTTTGATTTTTGAGGGTAAACGTTGTGTCGGCGTCAACTATCGCGGCGGCTGGCAGAAATCAGGGCAGGAACACTCCGTGCGCACCAAGGGTGAGGTCATCCTTGCCGGTGGGGCGATTAATTCGCCGCAATTGCTGGAGCTATCCGGCGTCGGCCAACCCAGCTTGCTGGCCGAACATGGCATTGCCCTCCATCATCAACTGGACGGTGTGGGTGAAAATCTGCGTGATCATATTGCCCCGCGGATGCAAATGGGCATCAGCCAACCCGGCATTACCTATAATGATCGGATGCGTGGGCTGGGGGCTGTCTGGCAGGCGCTGCGATATCTGACCACCGGACGCGGTTTCATGTCGATCCCCTCTGGCCCGGTGTTGGCTTTTGTGCGCAGCCAGCCACATCTGGAAACACCTGATCTGCAGATTCATTTTGTGCCATTCACCATCGCCGACCTGAAACGCCGAAAACTCGGCCGTGAGCCAGGCCTAACAGCCTCGATTTATCAACTGCTGCCTGAAAGCCGGGGGTCAATCCACATAAAAAACAGTGACCCAACCCATCATCCAGCGATTCGCTATAACTTCCTGTCAGATTCCATCGACCGCCAAGTATTGATTGATGGCGTCAAATGGACACGCCGCATTTTAAACGCCCCTGCCCTTGATCATATCCGCGGCAGCGAATTGGCCCCCGGGGATGATGTGCAATCGGATAGTGAAATTCTTGAATGGATTAGAGGTAACGCGCAAACGGCTTATCACCCCGTTGCAACCTGTAAAATGGGTGTTGATGACATGGCGGTTGTTGACCCCCGCCTGAAAGTCCATGGATTAGAGGGTCTGCGCATTGCCGATGGCTCTATCATGCCAACCTTGATGTCAGGAAATACCAATGCTGCCTGCATCATGATTGGCGAAAAAGCAGCAGAAATGATTTTGGAGGACGCCGCATGAACCGCCAACCGCTTCGCAATATAACCGCTGAAGAAATCGAAACCTTTCAACGTGATGGTGTTGTCTGCCTTCGCCAGTTATTTGATCTGGAATGGATCGACTATTTGCGTGATTTGGTGGACCAGAATATGGCGGCACCGTCTGAATTGTCGAAGAATGTGAATCAAAAAGGCGCCAGCGGGCTGTTCTTTTTTGACATCTTTATCGCCCATCATATGCAGGGTTTCATGCAAACTGTGATGAACGGTCCGGGCGGTGAAGCTGCAGGTAGGGTGATGAAATCGGATAAAACCAATTTGCTGTTTGACCAATTGCTGGTCAAAGAGCCTGGCACCTCCAGTGAAACCCTCTGGCATCATGACCTGACCTATTGGCCGGTGGCGGGCGACCAGATTGCAACTTTATGGTTGGCCCTTGACCACGTCACCTCTGCCACGGGTGCGGTCGAGTATCTCAAAGGCTCACACCGCTGGGGGCAGAAGTTCCTAGCTGTCAGCTTCAACCCTGATGAGCAATATACCGAGGACCTGCCGGAAGTCCCCAACATTGAGGCCGAGCGCGATCAGCACGATATCATCGCCTTTGATCTGGCCCCTGGTGATTGCACCATTCACCATGCCGCAACCTTGCATCATGCCCCTGGCAATACCAGCAGCGACACCCGCCGACGCGCCTATATTCAGCGCTGGGCAGGCGATGATGTTGTTTATAATCCGCGGCCAAATTTAATGGCCATCAAACGCGACCCCGGCATTGAGCCCGGCGCCGCCTTGGACTGTGAGCTTTTCCCGATTGCCTGGCAACGCGGCCAAGACGCGGCCTAACCATCGCGCAGGGCGACCGATATTAGGCGGTCGCCCGCATCTCAAACAGCGGCCCATGCTCGCGGGTATAGCGGTACACTTCGGGCAGCGGACGGCCCTGTTTCAAGGCGATCCACAGACGCAACATATGACGTTTTAAATCCGCTTCTGGGTGATCGATATAGCGATCACGGGCGTGTAACACCGAAAAATTACTCGCCAATTGGATATCGCCTGGCACCATATCAAAGGCGAAATGGTTGGCCGGTTCTTCAGCCGCTGCATCAAGCAAATCGAGGGCGGCGATCTGTTTTTCAGTCAACCTTGGGACTTCATCAAAACGCTGCGCATATTCGATGTATAAGCGCTTTTGCAGAATATTCAGGCGTTGATGGTGCCACGTCAGCACAGGTAGGCATTGCACCCGCGGCTGTCCTGGTAATTGTTGGCCACGGGTATCAAAATAAAATGGCTCTTGCAGGATCTGCGCAAGTTCAGGATCTTGACGCCAGACCCAATTGAACAGGTTGGCCGCACTGGCGACTCGCGAACGGCCACCGGTTTTGGCCTGACGGCGGCACAGCAACATCAATAAATCACCGCCATCGGTATGAAACTGCTGCTCATAATTGGTTTGGTAAATCCGCAAATTGGGGTTGGTCTCTGGCTTATCACCAGTGTCACGCACATCATGCAACAGCTTGCGTGCCGCATCCTGCGGGAAAGGTTGGCCAACCTTTAGGCCCAAACACCATAACGCGCGCGCCGCTTCCGCCTCAGAATAACGCGCCACCGGCAGGTTTTTGATGACCGCAAAACCGCGCCCTTGATCAATCTCCCGGCCCAGTTTTGCCAGCCGCGCCGACACCTTTGGCAAGGCATAATCAGCACTTGTGATATCCGTTACCTGTTGGCCCGCCGTGGCCTGAACCGCCGCATCAACCTCGTCAATATCCGCCGGGGTTAAATGCACCATCCAGCGATCATCCTGGGCCATGTCAGCCCCTGTCCAAGCCGATGGGTGGTCGATCAGATGATCACAATATGCTGTCATTCTTACCCTATTCCCTCATGCGTACGCCACTGGCATCAAATAATACACCAGTGCTCAGATAGGCTGGCCGCCGGTCGCCTAAAATCTCAATCTCAACCTTTAGCCCCTCAACTGCTTGCGCTACCGGCACAAATCCAAGCGCCACAGATTTTTCAACATAATGGGCGAAACCGCCCGATGTGACAAATCCTTGCACCTGATCATCAATCCAAATCGGCTCATCGCCGCACGCATCTGCATCATCAGCATCGACCACAAAGGTACATAGACGACGCTCCGGACCCGCAGATAATTCTGCCATCGCCGCGGCCTTACCGATAAAATCAGCGGCTTTGTCATAGGCAACAAAGCGTCCAAGAGCAACTTCCTGTGGCCGATAATCGGGACGATATTCTCGCAGCCAAGCGCCAAAAGATTTCTCCAACCGTAGGCTCATCATCGCCCGCATTCCAAATGGCCGCAACCCAAGGTCAGCACCCGCCGCCGTCAAGGTTTTAAATAGCGCGACCTGTTCGCGCGCCGGGACATAGATCTCATAGCCCAAATCGCCTGTAAAACTCAGCCGTTGGACTCGCGCCCGCGAGACTCCAATATCCATTTCAGCAACCGATAGGAAAGGCAGTACAGCCGAGCTCACATCAGCCCGCGCCACCCGTGCTAACAGCTCACGAGCGCGCGGCCCCGCAATCTGAAACCCCAGCAAATCGCGCGATATATTCTCCAGACGGACCGCACCATCAGGGGGCAAATGGCTTTCAAACCAGCGCATATGATAGGCTTGAGCGCTGAACGAGGCGGTCAGCTGAAAATCGTTTTCCGCCAGCCGCGAAATCGTAAAGTCGCCAATGATCTGGCCATTATCGTTGAGCATCGGCGATAAACTGATCCGGCCAATCGCCGGTAGGCGACCTGCCATTATCCGGTCTAACCAATCAAACGCACCCGGGCCTTGTACGCGATACTTACCAAAATTATGGATCTCATTTATGCCAACAGCCTCACGCACCGCCCGGCATTCGGCGCCAACCGCCGCGAAGGCATCAGAGCGCCGAAAGCTGGGCGTTTCATAGGCGGGTGCGCCATCAGTGGCAAAATAATTGACCGCCTCCATGCCATAGCTTTGCCCAAAAACCGCACCGGCTGCTTGCCACAGACCATAGGCCGGGGTGGTGTTTAACGGCCGGGCGGCAGGCAATTCCTCGTTTGGATAAGCAACAGCAAATCGCCGCTGATAATTCTCCGTGACTTTCAGGCGGGTGTATGCGGGCGTCACCCAATTGCCATAGCGGGCAACATCAAGGGCAAAAACATCCCGGCTCGGCAGCCCATCGACCATCCATTCCGCGAGCGTCAAACCAACGCCGCCGCCTTGGCTAAAGCCTGCCATAACCGCGCAGGCCGACCAATAATTGCGCAACCTGGGTACCGGGCCAACAAGTGGGTTGCCGTCAGGGGCAAAGGTAAACGGGCCGTTAATGACACGTTTAATGCCCGCCCGCTCCAAAACGGGGAAGCGGTGAAATGCATGGCTGAGTGAATCGCCGATACGATCAAGTTTATCGGCTAACAATTCGAGGCCAAAATGCCACGGTGTGCCATCCACCGCCCATGGCTCACAGGCATGCTCGTAGAACCCGATTACTAAGCCGCGTCCCTCTTGGCGCAGATAGCTTTCACCGGCAGGATCGAGCGTATGCGGCAATTCAGCGTCACGCGTATAGATTTCCGGAATATCATCAGTGACCAGATATTGATGTTCCATCGGGTGCAACGGCAGGTAGACACCCGCCATAGCGTTCACCTCACGGGCCCACAAACCGCCCGCATTGACAACATGTTCTGCAATAATATCGCCTTTATCCGTCGCCACCGTCCAGCCGCCATCAGCGGTCGGGGTCAAGCCTGTCACCATCGTGTGCAGGTAAATTTCAGCACCTTGCAAGCGCGCGGCCTTTGCATAGGCTTGGGTCGTGCTCGCTGGATCGAGGTGGCCATCAAGCGGATCCCAAAGCGCGCCCAGAACACCGTCCGTATTGGTAATCGGCGAGCGGCGGCGAATTTCTTGTGGGTCAATTAATTCAGTATCAAGACCCATATGGCGATGCATGGCACGGGCTGCACGCAGATAATCCATTCGCTCTGGGCTGGTGGCAAGCGTCATCCCACCGACGTGATGCAGGCCGCAGGATTGGCCCGATATCTTCTCAAGCTCACGGTATAATTGGATTGTATAGCCTTGTAATGCCGCCATATTGGTATCGCCATTCAAGGTATGAAAGGAGCCAGCGGCGTGCCAGGTTGACCCTGCTGTTAGCTCTGATCGCTCCACCAAGACAACATCTTGCCAGCCAAACTTCGTCAGGTGGAAAAGGATACTACAGCCGACGACCCCACCACCAATAACAACAACCCTTGCATGATTTTTCATATCTTAAGACCCTCTTTGGTGTATCTTAAGAATGGGTTTCAGAAACCCCATTTGCTTGTGCAATGGCGACATGAAGCCGTTGTCTATGCGACCTTACCACAGCAGCAGAAACAATCTTACGGTCTTAAAACAGCGTTTTCACCATAACTTGGTCAATGGCATCACCAAACCGCGTGACCAGATCTTTGCGCAGATTGGCTTTGAATTGCCGTATTTGGCGGTCATCGGGGCGGCCTTTTTCGAAAAGTCCCAATGAGGCCGCGTAGGCAATGCTGTGAATGGCATCCTTGCCTGCTTGTAAGGTGCCAATTTGGGTATTATCCGGGGCACTGACAACCAAAATGACTTTGCCTGCAAATTTGCGGCCGTCCAGCATCATCGAAATCAAGATCGGCCCAATATTGACTGAATTTACCTGTAGGTTTCCGGCCTGGGTATCGACCGGTTCGCCATCGCTGTTTGTCGCCTCATCGGGTTTTTCCTGTTCGGCGCTGAGGGCGGGGCCGACCGCGAGCAGAGCCAGAGCGACAATCCATAAAACCGCCAAGAGTGTTTTTGCCTGCAACGCTTTCGTCATCACCCCCCCCTTTGCGCTCAAAACCCTAACGCCGTAAATCAACCTCAAGACGCATGGTTTGATGGTCAACCTGCATCACGTCAACAATCGCGCCAAACGTCTCACGAAACCGCATCATCAATGATATCACGTCAAGCCATTGATCAAGGCCACCCTCTTGTATCATTTCCAACAAAGCATCGCTGGATCCCAGATCACGGGGGTAAACCGCGACTTTTACGGTTTCATCCGCTGCCAAGCCCATTGTGAGGCGGGCCAGGTTAATCGCCTCACGATAGCCACCAAGACCGTCGATAAGCCCGACTTGGCGTGCTGCCTCACCTGTCCACACCCGGCCCCGGGCGGCAGCGTCGATTTCGGCGTCCGTGAGGCGGCGGGTAGCTTGTGTACGGCGGGTAAAGTCATCATAGATATTATCAAGAATCGCGGTCATGCGGGCGTTTTGACTATTGGTGAATGGCCGCAGCGGTGAAAACATACCAGCGTTGCGGCCAATTGCAATTTGCGTGGCCTCGCCTTTAAATTTGGCCAGTAAATCGCCGATCACAACTTTACCACCGACAACCCCAATGGACCCCGTGACGCTGGCAGGTTGGGCAACAACGTGATCCGCACCAAGCGACAGAAAAAACCCACCCGACGCCGCGACATCTGCCATTGAGACAACAACAGTCTTCCCAGCCTCGCGCAGCCGCATAATCTCCCGCAACATGCTATCGGCTGCGATATAGCTGCCACCAGGGCTATCGATCCGAAGGACAACAGCCCGCACAGCCTTATTTTTGCGGACTTTATCCAAAACCCGGCGAACATATCCGCTGCTGAGATTATCGCCTTCGTTGAATTGGCGCGACCCACCACCGACAATTGCGCCGGTTAATGCAATAACAGCAATTTCATACTGGGCCTCTTGGGCGCTTTCCTTCGCTTCCGTAACTGCCGCATAATCTTTGAGGAAGACCTGTTGTGCGCCATCGCTGGCCTTCCTGGCCGCAGTCCAAGCTTGATCTTGATAGTGCAGCTGATCCACCAAACCTGAGGCTTTCGCCTCACGCGCCAGCAATGGTGCATTATCAATGAAAGTGGCGATGGTATCCGGGCTTTGCCGGCGTGCCCGGGCGATACCAGCGGTGATTTGATTAAATAAAGATCGGAGCATTTTCTGCAAGTTTTCGCGGATCGGCGCTGGCAACGTCGCTTCTGTCAGGCTTGCCATCGCGCCTTTATATTCATGCCGCGCGCTGAATTGCGGCGTAATCCCTTGCGACCGCAAGGCCTCCCCCAGCAGCGGCAAATCCAACGAAACGCCGGTGATCGCCAATAATCCAGAAGGCTGCATCGAGACGGTATCAAAAGCACTTGCCAGGTAATAGGGGCCAACCGCGCCACCGCGATCAAAACTCTCTGCAAAAACATGGGTTACTTTACCACCCGCGCGCAAGCGGGAGATGGCGGCGCGCAGTTCCTGGGCTTCCGCGAGCCCAAAATCAGCATACGTTAGATTAACAAAGACCCCCTTCACCCGATCATCTTCAGCGGCGACATCTAACGCCCTGACAATCTCAAATAACGACAATCGTGCGTTGGAGAACAGTTTTTGAAAAGGCCCATCGGCATTGAGTTCTGCCAACCCAGGCATTAACGCGACGCTTAAAATAATCTTCTTTGGCAGCTCTTTCTGGGCCGGGTCGGCCGGCCAATAGACCGCCAGTAGCACCATTGACACGACTGCGAAAAGGCCAACAACGGCACCAAGAGCTGCCAGCAGCCGGAACATCCCGCGCCCAAGCTTGGCCAGCATGATTATTGGCCCATCCCGCCGGTTTGCGCGCGGTGACGTAAAATATGATCTGCCAGGACACAAGCCATCATAGCTTCGCCCACCGGCACCGCCCGAATACCCACACACGGGTCATGACGGCCCTTGGTCAAAACCTCAACATCATTTCCGGCGCGGTCAATCGAGTCGCGGGCGGTTAAAATCGAGCTTGTTGGCTTAACCACAAACCGCACCACCACGTCTTGTCCTGTCGAAATACCGCCCAGCACACCACCGGCATTATTGGTTTTAAAGGTCGCCTGACCGTCAACCATCCGCATTTCATCCGCAGCCTCATCACCAGGCAGCGCCACAGCGGCAAAACCAGCACCAATTTCAACACCCTTTACCGCGTTGATGGACATCATCGCCATCGCCAAATCACTGTCTAATTTGCCATAAATCGGCTCGCCCAAGCCTACCGGTACGCCGCCTGCAACAATTTCAATGATCGCCCCTGCCGATGAGCCTTTTTTACGGACCTCATCGAGAAACCCCGTCCAAGTCTCTGCCGCTACCGGATCAGGTGACCAGAAAGGGTTATTGCTGGTTTCTGCCCAATCCCAACGGCTGCGATCAACGGCATGCGGCCCAATCTGCGTCAGGGCGCCTGCCAGCCAAAAATCATTGCCCAGTTCATGGGCAAGAACCTGTCGCGCAACTGCGCCTGCGGCCACCCGCATCGCCGTTTCCCGCGCCGATGATCGGCCACCACCACGATAATCGCGGATACCATATTTAGCGTCATAGGTATAATCCGCATGGCCCGGGCGATAGCGATCTTTGATATCACCATAATCCTTTGACCGCTGGTCGGTATTCTCGATCAGCAGTGAGATGGGGGTCCCTGTGGTCTGTCCTTCAAACACACCGGACATAATCTTCACCTGATCAGCCTCCCGGCGTTGCGTCACAAACCGCGACTGTCCGGGTCGACGTTGGTCCAAATAGGTTTGAATATCGGCTTCGCTCAGCGATAGGCGCGGCGGCACCCCGTCGATCACACACCCCAAAGCGGGGCCATGGCTTTCGCCCCAGGTGGTCACCCGAAAGATTTCACCAAATCCATTACTGGCCATCAGCGACCGTTCCTTGCGTCAAAATGTTTGGCAGTGCTTAAACTGTGCTGATATCCGGCGCATCAACCATCTTCATGCCAACGATGTTATAGCCGCAGTCAACATGATGAATTTCGCCAGTTACCCCGGTTGACAAATCACTCATCAAATATAGTCCCGATCCACCGACATCGTCCATGGTGACATTACGGCGCAGCGGGGAGTTATGTTGATTCCATTTCAAAATATAACGGAAATCCCCAATACCAGAGGCTGCAAGGGTTTTCATCGGCCCTGCCGACAAACCATTCACGCGAATATTCTGATCCCCCAAATCCACAGCCAAATAACGCACACTGGCTTCTAAGGCGGCCTTAGCAACGCCCATCACATTGTAGTGCGGCATGACCCGTTCAGCCCCGAAATAGGTCAGTGTCAGCATGCTACCACCGTCCGGCATCATCGCAGCGGCGCGTTTGGCAACCGCTGTAAAGCTGTAACAAGAGATATCCATGGTGCGCAGGAAGTTATCGCGGCTGGTATCGCCATATTTGCCTTTCAACTCTTCCTTGTCCGAATAGGCAATGGCATGCAGCACAAAGTCAATCTTATCCCAATGCTTTGCCAGTTCATCAAAGGTTTCATCAACAGCGCCATCATTGGTCACATCACACGGCATCACCAAGTTGGAGCCAACAGATTGCGCCAGCGGCTCTACCCGCTTTCGCAGGGCATCGCCCTGATAGGTAAAGGCCAATTCAGCGCCATGATCCGCAGCCATTTTGGCAATCGCCCAAGCGATGGATCGATCATTGGCGACCCCCATGATCAAGCCTCTTTTGCCGGTCATCACGGATGCAGCTTGGGACATCATACTTCCTACTCTTTTCGATTAATTCGGCCGCGTCTTATTAACCTCTATCCTACACCAAAGGGGATATCGGGCAAGCACACCAAAGCTCTGAAAACAGGCTAAAACGCTGTTTTAAGTCACAAAATATTTCCAACAAAAACAACCATGAGGGGGGCGCTGCGCGCACCAATAACTCGATGAGGCTCAGGCTTAACGGCCGAGGGCACGGCAATCACGCCTCAATTTGATGCCGAACATTGGCCATTCAAGGCATTAAAAGCCGCGTTTGTGGCGTGGGTTATAGCCCTTATCTTTCTGCCATTTGCGGACAAAATCGATCAGTGATTTATCCATTTCTTCTGGCAGCATAATTTTCAGACGAACCAGTTGATCACCCGCAGCAAGCTCCCCTTTTGCTGGCATACCCTTGCCGCGTAAGCGTAAAATTTTATCGCTATTGCTGCCCTCAGGGATCTTCAAGGTAACTTTGCCATGCACGGTGGGGACCGTAATGCTGCCCCCTAAAACCGCTTCATAAAGGGTTATCGGCGCATCTATCGTTAAATTCTGCCCGTCCCGGCTGAACAAATCATCCGCAGAAACGGTGATTTCAATAAAGGCATCACCCGTTCGACTGCCAACCCGCCGCCCCTGACCTTTCAAGCGCAAAGTTTGGCCGTCTTCGGTACCGGGGGGGACTTTAAGATCAAGAGATCGACCATCGCTTAACGTCACACGCTTATTGATCCCACCAGCAGCTTCCATGAACGGGACTGTCAAATTATAGGTCACATCCCCGGGCAAACGGTCATTTGGCGAGCCGGCACCCGGTCCGGGCTTTCGAGTGTTCCGGTTTGGGCTTGAATTTGCTTTGAAGAATTCCTCAAAAACATCATGGTCAATATCAAAAGGATCAGCAGTACGCCGGCTACCGCCCGCCCAATTCCGCCAAAACCCGCCACCACCAGACCGCTGCTCACGGCCAGCTGAATCTATATCACCACGATCATATTTCGCCCGCCGGTCATTGTCCGATAGGATATGATAGGCCGCATTCACATCTTTAAATCTTAGCTCGGTCTTTGTGTCGCCAGGATTTAAATCAGGATGATATTTCTTCGCCAACTTGCGAAATGCCGATTTGATATCGCTATCAGACGCGGTGCGCGAAACACCAAGTGTTTTGTATGGATCCATGCTTGTTTGCCGTTCGTCAACAAAGATTAGTTTCGAGCCCGCCAGGTGCCATCGGCCTGCCGACACGCCGAGCCTGTTAGGATTTCAGCTTTGCCATCAATCATCACCGTTTGCTGGTAATCCCGGCAAGGCTTACTTGAATTATCAGCATAGGTCCGCGTTGGCGTGACAGTACCGGAATGCCCGCTGTCTGGGTTCTCCCAGCTCGTCTCCTGACCAATTGGACTATTTTCAAGCGATGTTTGGGTTGCCGCCGCCATCTTGCGGCGATCATTTTCATCCAGATACTGACCGATTTTGCTGCCCAGCGCCGCCCCCAACAAAGTGCCTGTTGCAATCGCCACAACCCGGCCGCCACCTTTGCCGATTTTAGAGCCCAAAACAGCGCCTGTGATCCCTCCCAAAACGGTTCCTGCACCCTGATTTGCGCCGCCACTGAGACAGCCGGTTAAGGAGAACATCACCACCAGTAACATCACTGTCTTTTTCATTGTTTCTCTCCCGTTTATTTCCCAGGTCAATCATTGCCTTTGGATGCACAGCAACATCCTTATCTTTATATAGCCCCTCAAATCGAAACGCATAAATTTATCTGCAAAGTCGATTTACATCAGCATATAGTTCTTGCTTCTTTAGATGAAACACCCACATAAAAATGGCAATAATAAGACTCGTTTTTTGGCTTTCAAACGTGCGTAAAGGATGCATGCAATGTTCGTCCCACAAACCCATGACCCGATGCAGCAATTCGACATTTGGTTCAAAGATGCTGAAGCAAGCGAGCCAAATGACCCAAACGCCATGACGGTCGCAACGGCAGATGCAAACGGCCGCCCATCGGCGCGAATCTTATTGCTGAAGGGGCGCGATGACAGAGGCTTCGTATTCTACACAAATATGAACAGCCGCAAAGGTGGCGAGTTGTCGGTTAATCCATTTGTGAGCCTTTGCTTTCATTGGAAATCACTGCGCCGCCAAGTCCGGATCGAAGGGCCTGTGGAGGCTGTCAGTCATGACGAGGCGGATGCTTATTTTAACAGTCGTGCGCGCGGCAGCCGGATTGGCGCGTGGGCGTCGCAGCAAAGCCAGCCTTTGGCTGATCGCGAGACATTGATGAACGCGGTTGCTGAGCTTGAGCAAAAATATGCTGACGGCCCCATTCCGCGGCCCGCACACTGGACCGGACAACGCTTAATCCCAACGCATATTGAGTTTTGGGAAGACGGCGAATTTCGCCTACATGATCGGTTCGTTTTCAGTCGCGATACGGTCGAGGGTGACTGGTCGATGCAGCGTTTGTCACCCTAAACGGCTGGTGGCGACGGCGCCCATATCCGTGGACCCAGATTTTTAGCCTCATCACCCTAGATTGCAGCAGCCGTTACGCCAGACCCAAACTTGCGCGATAAAACACACGCATAAGGCGTAATATTGTTGGTCGCCGCGCGCTGTGATACACTTAATATGCTTGATATAGGAGGAAAGCATGAACACGGCAGCCATCCGGACCTGTCCATTCTTCCAGAGAGGTGCAAGATGACCCTAAAAACAATTCGCCTCGCCTTAGCCCGCAGCAAAGAATTTCCTGCCGGCGCTGACAACCGTGGGTATGTATTCAAAGCGCCACTCACAGCGGATGGCAGTTTGGATAAAGACGCTTGGGGGAAATACAAAAAAAATTGTTCTGTCACGCGCTTTTGGCCTGGCGAGCCAGACGAAACAGGACACCTGGTGCATACACGGGGTAGTGTTTGGACTTTCCATTATGATACGATGACGGAAAGCGAAAAAGCAGAAGCTTCGATTTTCAAATTTGATCGTCATCATTTTGTTGAAGGTGAATATGTATCGATTACCGAGCATGACGGAACCCTGCGTACCTTCCGTGTCGTTAGTATTAGATAACACCGTGCGGTCATTGCGATGACCGCTGATGATCAGCCGACAGTCAATGCCCGCGAAAACCCTGATGCGCCGACATTATTGCTGACCGGCGCGAGCCGCGGTATTGGCCATGCCACTGTGCAATTTTTCAGCGATCATGGCTGGCGGATCATTACCTGTTCGCGTGACGCGCCGCCAGAGGCCTGCCGACGCGACCCCAATTGGTCACATCATATTACCGCTGATCTTGCAGACCCCTGTGACCTTGACGCTTTCATCGCGCAAGCGCGCGATATTCTTGGGGACCGTGGCTTGCAAGCCTTGGTCAATAATGCCGGCTGGTCACCCAAATCGAGTTATCAGGAACGTCTTGGCTGCCTTAATGGCGATCTGGATGCCTGGCGGCATGTTTTTGATCTGAATTTCTTTGCACCCTTAAAATTGGCGCGGGGATTTGCCAGCAATTTACACAAAGGCAAGGGCGCAATTGTGAATATTACCTCAATCGCAGGGCATTCGATCCATCCCTTCGCAGGGTCCGCCTACAGCACATCAAAGGCTGCGTTGTCAGCATTGACCCGTGAAATGGCAAATGAATTTGCGGAACTTGGGGTGCGTGTAAATGCTATCGCCCCCGGTGAGATCGAGACCGCCATGCTGTCACCAGAGACCGAAGTGCTAATCCCGCGCATTCCTTTGCACCGCTTAGGGGTGCCAAATGATGTCGCCGCGACAATCCATTTTCTATGCAGCGCGGATGCCGCTTATATCACCGGCACAGAAGTATTTGTGACCGGCGGTCAACATCTTTTATAGCCCCCGACTAATCACCTTTGCGGGCCAGGACAGGCGGTTTATTTGGCCAAATGAACATTTCGCAAAAATCACTGTGGCGCGCCACCACCTCGCCGCGTTGCTCTAGAATTGCGGCTTCTTGCACCGTAAAGCCACGCTTGCGCAAAAGCGCGATCAGCGCCAAAACATATTCACGGTCCGCGATCATCGTCGCTTCGCGCTGGATCGCGTGGGCCAGCGCCACGCCTGCCTCGCTCAGTCGATAAATGGGTAATGTCAGGGTTTGATCCACATCATCACTGGCAATGCGCAAAACCACATCATTATATAAAATATGCGTGCGATAGACAGCAGATGACTGCGACTGGAAAACTTTAGACATATCGCGGTTGGTGCGCAGTAAGCCAAGTTCTTCAAAATAAAGAATGCTGTTTTGGTCCACGCCACTGTCTTCAAAAAATTCCATCTCTAAGCGAACGACAAAGTTGTTAATCACCCAGGGCGCAAATTTTGAAAACAATGCTAAATCATCGCCGCTGAATTCATATAACCGCCGCAAGGCGACAACCGGGACAGCCCCCGGTTGCGATATCTCACGGGCCAGCAATCCTGCCCACAAATCTTGTTTGCCAGGATTTTCAGTCCGCTTTGCCAAATCAAAGAAAACCCCGGCCCAATCAAGATCAATTTGGCCCCTAAAGAAATCTGCCTCAATCCGGCAAAGCGTCCGGAGCAGCACATTCTCAATGGCTCTTTGATACTGAAATTGCCCCACTTCAGCACTGATCTGGGCGCGTTGACCACGCGTTCTAGCTGATTTTATTATCCGCGGCGAAAATCCAAAGCCCTGCGACAGAGGCTTGCCAAGCAACCAATCTACTTGTCTTTCACCCAGCGCATGGGCCACCAATCTTGTTAACCGGCCCGCCACTTTTTCAGGCATATCAGCGATCCGCCGACGGCGGTCTACTTGCCGTGTTGGCAGTTTTCTAAAAGGCTTCCCAGGATTTGATTTCTGCGACATGACCACTATTTATCGTTGTTATTTTTGAAATGTACACACATAGACACTATGTACACCAAACAGCCCATAAAAACCAATCGACAACTTAGCCCGAGCGCTGCGCCGCCATTAAAAATTCGATATTTCCTTCTGGACCGCGAAGAGGTGATTCATGGATGCCGATCAGTTGCCAGCCTTGCTGTTGACCGATCCATGCCGCCATATCATCGCAAATCTGGGCGTGGACAGCCGGGTCACGGACCACGCCCTTCTTGCCCACAGCCTCACGTCCTGCCTCAAACTGGGGCTTAATCAGTGCCAACAAATGGGCCCCAGGGCGAGTCAGCGAAAGGGCCGCTGGCAAGACGATTTTCAGGGATATAAAACTGGCGTCACAGACCACAAAATCGATTGGCTCGGGAATATTCACGGCTGATAAATGGCGGGCATTGGTTTTTTCCATGACCACCACTTTAGGATCAGTTCGCAACGACCACGCCAGCTGACCATGGCCCACATCCACGGCATAAACCCGGGCCGCACCATGGTGCAGCAAAACATTGGTAAACCCGCCTGTGGACGCCCCCACATCAATGCAAACTGCCGCTGTTGGATCAATTCCAAAATACGCTAGCCCAGAGGCCAGTTTGACCCCACCACGCGATACCCAAGGGTGGTCCTGACCTTTCACCTCAAGGGCAATATCTTCGCCGACAGCTTGCCCGGCTTTATCCAACCGCTTGGTTTCTGAATAGACTTTACCGGCCATGATCAAGGCTTGCGCGCGTGATCGACTTTCCGCCAAGCCACGATCCACTAAGATCTGATCCAGGCGTTTTTTTATGATGCGCGCCACGACCCCTCGACCGTCTCTAGGTGACCGAGTGCCATTAGAGCAGTCCGCACGATACCTGCACAATCAAGACCCGCCTGACTGTATTGCACAGCCGGTTGATTGTGGTCGATAAACTGGTCCGGCAAGGTCAAAGGCCTGAATTTCAAACCATGATCCAGCAAGCCTGCCAGGCTTAAAAACTGCATAACATGGCTTGCAAAACCGCCAATGGCACCTTCTTCGACGGTGATCAATACCTCATGGTGATGGGCCAATTGGGTAATTAAATCCGTATCTAACGGCTTTGCAAAGCGCGCATCAGCAACCGTTGTCTTTAAGCCGCGCGCCTCTAAATCCTCGGCTGCAGCGATACATTCAGCCAGCCGGGTGCCAAAGGACAGCACGGCCACAGAACTGCCTTCAGAAATAATGCGCCCTTTGCCAATTTCTAAAAGCTGGCCTTGTTCAGGCAAGCTGACACCGACACCTTCGCCGCGCGGATAACGCAGCGCGATAGGTCCGTCATCATAGGCCCGGGCGGTCGCGACCATATGCACTAATTCGGCCTCATCACCTGCCGCCATGACCACCATGCCGGGCAGCGCACCCAGAAAACCAATGTCGAAACTGCCTGCATGGGTTGCGCCATCGGCCCCCACCAATCCGGCCCGATCAATGGCGAACCGAACAGGCAGTTTCTGGATTGCAACATCATGGACAATCTGATCGTACGCCCGCTGCAGAAAAGTTGAATAGATGGTCGCAAACGGCTTTAGGCCATCGGCTGCAAGGCCAGCGGCAAAAGTCACCGCATGTTGCTCGGCAATGCCCACATCAAAGCTACGATCTGGAAAGCGTTTGGCGAATTTATCAAGCCCAGTGCCTGATGGCATGGCAGCGGTAATTGCGCACACCCGCTGATCACGCTCGGCCTCGCTGATTAAAGCATCGGCGAAAACGGCGGTATAATTCGGCGCATTGGATGTCGCCTTGGATTGGGTACCGGTGACAACATCAAACTTCTGAACAGCGTGATATTTTTCATGAGACGCGTCAGAAAACGGATGGCCATGGCCCTTTTCTGTGACCACATGCAGCAGCACCGGCCCAGCCATATCGGTATCCCGCAAATTCTTCAGCACGGGCAGCAAATGATCCAGATTATGGCCATCTACAGGACCAACATAGAAAAACCCCAATTCTTCAAATAATGTGCCGCCGGTCATCATACCGCGCGCATACTCTTCGGCCCGTCGTGCTGTTTTCTCTAACGGGCGGGGAAAACGTTCCGTGATCTGTTTAAAAAGCTCGCGTAAATTTCGGTATGGCTTGGACGAAATGAGCCGCGACAGATAGGCACTTAGCGCACCAACAGCCGGGGCAATCGACATATCATTATCGTTTAAAACAACGATCATCCGGGTATTTGAAGAGCCCGCATTATTCATCGCCTCATAGGCCATGCCAGCGCTCATCGCGCCGTCGCCGATAACAGCAATCACGTGATGGTCATCGGCATTTGTATCGCGCGCCACCGCCATCCCAAGCCCAGCTGAAATGGAGGTTGAACTATGGCCCGCACCAAATGGATCATAGGGACTCTCAGCGCGCTTGGTAAAACCAGACAAGCCCCCGGGTTGCCGTAAAGTACGCATCTCAGCACGCCGGCCCGTGAGAATTTTATGCGGATAGGCTTGGTGACCGACATCCCAGATCAACCGGTCACGCGGGGTATCAAAGACGTAATGAAGGGCCGTTGTCAGTTCCACCACGCCCAGGCCAGCGCCCAAATGACCGCCGGTAATGGACACCGCATCAATGGTTTCCTGACGCAATTCAGCCGCCAATTGTGGCAATTGTTTTTCCGACAATTGCTTTAAATCAGCGGGTTCAGAAATCAGATCAAGAAGTGGTGTTTCACGCGCTGTCATAAAACCAGTATTCCATTTTTCATCGCACCCGGCCAACCAATTGCTGCGCAAGCTCTCTCAGGAGATCGGCAGATTCATCAAAAATGTCAAGCGCCTGTATCGATTGATCAATCAGTAAACCTGCCTGCGCACGGGCACGGTCGACACCCATAATACTGACAAATGTTGCCTTTCCCGCATCCGCATCTTGGCCAACGGGCTTGCCCACATCAACAGCATCGCCTGCCACATCCAATAAGTCATCCGTAATTTGAAAGGCCAACCCGAATTCTTGGGCAAACCCGTGCAATGCTTGATGGGCCCGCGCTTCCGCCTGCCCCAAAGTTGCTCCTGCACATGCCGAAAACCCAAATAAAGCCCCTGTTTTCAGGCGCTGCATTCGAATAATGGCGTTGATATCAAGCGCCGTCGTCTCACCAATCATATCAATCATTTGGCCGCCCGCCATGCCGCCAAGGCCAGCCGCCATCGCCAAATCCCGCAATAACCGCAAGCGCACACCGGCGTGACTATGGGTTTTCTCATCCGTCAGAATTTCAAAGGCGAGCGCTTGCAAGGCATCCCCGGCCAAAACCGCCGTCGCATCTCCAAAAGCTTTGTGGCATGACGGCTGACCGCGGCGGGTATCACTATTATCCATCGCGGGCAGGTCATCATGGATCAAAGAATAGGCATGCATAAATTCAATCGCAGCGCCAACTCTCAGTGCGCAGCGATGATCCACCGCAAACAAGCGCGCGGATTGCACAACCATGAATGCCCTTAGTCGCTTGCCACCGTTCAAGCTGGCGTAGCGCATAGCATCAATCAATCTGGCTTCGGTATCCGCTGTTTCAGGCAGCAGCAGATCCATGATATGGCCGACCTCATCGGCGCAGTCTGCCAGCGCAGTGTTTATATCGACCATTTAACCGGACCTTCCCGCCAACAGCACCGTTCTTTGCGGCCTTTAGCCATCAAAAGGTTCTGTGCTGGCCGTACCATCGCCCTCAGGAAGGCGGATTTTCTCCACTTGCATGCGCGCTTCATCAAGCTTTTTCTGGCAATGCTTTTTCAGCTCAGCGCCGCGCGCGTAGGCAGCGATCGCGGCGTCAAGCGCACCATCACCTTTTTCCAATTGGCCGACGATGGCTTCAAGCTCCGCAAGGGCTTGCTCGAAACTTAACGCCGTTAAATCTTCGCTCTCAGTCAACATCGCCTCCATTGGAGATCCATTCCATGGGAACACTTTAGATCAGGACGACCGATCTGGAAACCATCCTAACATGCCATCATCAAGGCGCGAACATGCGCCGCAGCTGAGCGGCCCAAAGCGGCCAAATCATAGCCACCTTCCAAACTTGAGACCACGCGGCCCTGTGCGCTTTCATTGGCAACATCGATGAGCGCGTCGGTGATCCAGCGATAGTCGTCATCCGTTAACCTGAATTCTGCTAACGGATCATCAAGATGGCCATCAAAACCTGCTGAGATGATCAAAATCTCTGGCGCAAAAGCCCGCAAAGCAGGTAATAGATCGTCCGTCCAGGCATGCCGAAAATCGTCCGAACCCGCCCCTGCGGGAAGCGGTGCGTTAAAGATGTTGCCACCGCCCGTTTCTGTCGCAGCACCAGAGCCTGGGTAGAACGGGTGCTGATGGCTTGAGGCAAAAAACAAGCCGTCTTGGTGGGCAAAACTATGCTGTGTGCCATTGCCGTGATGGACATCGAAATCAGCAACAGCGACCCGCTCCACGCCATGCACGGCGCGCGCATGTTGGGCCGCAATTGCGACATTGTTAAACAGGCAAAAGCCCATCGCCCGTTCAGCTTCGGCGTGATGGCCTGGCGGCCGCACCGCGCAAAATGCATTTTTTGCCAATCCCTGAACAACGGCATCAACGGCCGCACAGGCAGCCCCCGCCGCCAGTAAAGCCGCCCGCCCTGACCCTGGCGACATGAAGGTATCCGCATCAATCATCACCCGGCCATTGGCGGGCACTGCCTTCAGTAAGGCTTCTGCATGAGCGCGGGGATGCACGCGGGCAATCTGCTCTGCTGTTGCTGCCGGCGGTCTCTGGCGTATTAAGCCTGCAAATTCTGCGGTCGCGAGGGCATCGCGCACTGCGATCAGGCGCCCCGGCTGCTCCGGATGGCCTGCCCCCGGATCATGGGCAATGCAATCTGCATCAAAATATAAGAACGTGGTCATCTGGCTGGCCTCACACATGCAGCACCCCGGCAGCGCCCCAGCAACGC
>JBELLC010000001.1:43563-83672 GCA_042088965.1 Nisaea sp.
TCTCAGGCCCTGATGACAGTTAAAACGCGTAATTGCAACAGGGCCCTCAAGAAACTGATTTTGTTCACAACATCAGCCTGTTACTATAGGGCTTGTTTGAATTTGTTCAGCCGCAAACATTTTATGTGCCATTTTTGGCCCCTCAACAAAGATCGCTTATGCCATGCGTTTTCTGATTGCCGCACTTTTGATCGCCATGGCCAGTTCAACGGCCTTTGCACAACGCAGCGCACAGGTCAGTGTAGATCTTGTTCGCATTGAGCCGATGCAGCAAAAAATGATGATTTTAGGGCGTTTCGTGGCACGCAACTCTGGCGGAGTCGCCACCCGTATTGCCGAACGTGTCGACAAAACGTTGGTCGAGGTTGGCAGCCGCGTGAGCGCTGGCACGCCTTTGGTGCGATTGGCCTCAGACCGCTTAAGCGCCCGCCGTGAGCTGCGCGCCGCCAGCTTGCGCCGCGCCAAAGCAAAAGTAGCGCGCATGCGGGCCACCTTGCGCAAAACTGAACAAGCGCGCCAGCGGGTCACCAAATTGCGCGGCTCTACGGCCTTCCGCCCTGACCGCCAAGAAGATGCCGAACGCGACGTTGAGGAAGCTGCCAGTGAACTGGCCGAAGCCCAGGCGGAAGCAGACCGGGCAGCGGCCGAATTGCAACTTGCCAAAACCGACCTTGCCGATAGCGTGATTCGCGCACCTTACGCAGGGGTTGTGATCAGCCGACAGGTCACCGCCGGCGCTTTTGTGCGGGCTGGGGAAAATGTGGTCACGCTCCTCAATGATAGCGATTTAGAAATTGAAGCTGACGTGCCTGCAGATCGTCTGAGCGGATTGACAGAGGGCACCTTGATTACCGCCAAACTTGCGGACGGCACCTCTTTGACAGCCGCTGTCAGGGCCATCATTCCCGATGAAAACCCACGCACCCGAAGCCGCGCCGTGCGCATGATACCTGCCTTACTCGACGATAAATTGGCCCTTGCCGACAAACAATCTGTGACCTTGATGATCCCCATTGGGGCCAACCGTGACGTTATCACCGTCCACAAAGACGCTGTTTTAGCCAAAGGTGCGGGGCGAATTGTTTATATCGCAAAAGATGGTAAAGCGCTGTTACGCCCTGTTGTGTTGGGCGATGCCATTGGCAATCGGTTTGAGGTGCGTAAAGGGCTCACCATCGGCGATCAAACGGTCATCCGCGGCAATGAACGCTTGCGACCCAATGCAGATATTAAAATTACTGGCGCAAAGTCCTAGTCAGGAAAGGCCCAGCTTATGAATCTCATCAAAGGGTCAATCGACCGCCCTGTTGCTGTTATCGCCGCTGTTCTGATGGTGATTATGTTTGGCATTGTTGCCTTACAATATATCCCAATTCAGCTTGCACCGGACGTCAACCGCCCCGTGATTACGGTGACCACCTCATGGCCCGGGGCCGCCCCTGTTGATGTTGAGCGGGAGATTTTAAACCGCCAGGAAGAAGAACTGCGCGGGCTTGAAGGGCTGAAAGATATTCTCGGACGCGCCGAGACGGGACGCGCACGGGTCACCCTTGAATTTGGCGTCGCCCAAGACATGGACAAAGCCCTGCTACTGGTCGCCAATCGCCTTGATCGGGTGAACGGTTATCCCGCTGAGGCAAGTGAGCCAACGCTTGACACCTCCGGTTCAGAGGATAACGCAATCGCTTGGCTAATTTTGCGCCGCAAAGCTGGTAACGAGCGGCCAATGGAGACCTATAACGACTTCGCCGAAGACTTCATAAAAGAACGGATCGAGCGCGTTAATGGCATTTCCAACGTGCGCATTTATGGCGGTGCCAAACGTGAGGTTCGGATTACCATTGATCCCGAACGGCTGGCCACATATCGGCTGTCTGTGCCCGCGGTCATTGCCGAATTACGGAACGCCAACGCCTCGGTTTCGGCAGGCGCGATTGAAGAGGGTAAGCGACGTTATGTGGTGCGGACAGACGGTGATTTAAAAAACTTAGATGTCATCCGCGACATTGTTCTGCGTTCTGACCAGGACCCCGTGAGTGGCCGTTTAACGCGCGTGACGCTCGCCGATATCGCCAATGTCAGCTTTGATTACAAAGAAGCAACATCGACGATTCGGATCAATGGTGAGCGCGGTTTAGCGCATCCTGTTTATCGTGAGACAGGGGCCAATGTGATCGAAACCATGGCCGGGGTGCGGGCCGCGATCGCAGAAATTAATCGCGATTTCCTGGAAGCGGAGGATTTATATCTCACTCAGGTTTATGATGAGACCACCTATATCAACTCGGCCATTCAATTGGTGCAACAAAACATCTGGCTCGGAGGTTCTTTGGCGGCCATCGTGCTGTTAATATTTTTGCGCAGTGGTGGCGCAACGCTGGTGGTTTCACTGGCAATTCCAGTCTCAGTGATTGGCTCCTTTGTTGCCATGGCCGCCCTGGGCCGCTCAATCAATGTGGTCTCGCTGGCGGGGCTAGCGTTCGCTGTCGGCATGGTGGTTGATGCCGCCATTGTTGTCCTGGAAAATATCTATCGCTTACGTCAACAAGGCCTGTCGTCCCGCGATGCTGCCTTCAAGGGCACACAACAAGTTTGGGGCGCAGTCCTGGTTTCCGCCCTGACAACCGTGATGGTGTTTATCCCGATCCTGATTATGCAATTGGAAATCGGTCAACTGTTCCGCGATATCGCGGTTGCTATTTCGGTTTCTGTTTTACTGTCGTTGGTGGTCTCGGTCACCGTTATCCCAGCCCTTGCCAGCCGATTGCTTGGCGGCGATGAGGAAGATATGGCGAAACGTCGCCACATCCCCGGCATTGATCAATTTGCCACAGGCTTTGTTGCCATAACAATGTCCATTACCCGCGCTGTGGTGGATCGAAAGTCTCTCGCGGTCGCAGCGATTGTCGCTCTGACAGGGTTTTCCTGCCTGATCACAGTGGTAATGCTGCCAAAGTTGGACTATCTGCCGAACGGCAATCGTAATCTGGTGATTGGCTGGCTATTGCCGCCACCCGGCTACAATCTTGATACCATGAGCGGCATTGCAGGTAAGATCGAAGCCGCGACCCGACCGTTGTGGAGCGGTCCAGACGGTCCGTCAGAGACGGCGTCAGGGCAGGCCATGATGGAGCGGTTCTTCTTTGTTGCCTTCCGCGCCAATGTGATCGTTGGCTCAGCCGCCGTCGACCCCAGCCGTGCCAGTGAATTAATCCCCCCCTTGCGTCAGGCTGCTTTTAGCGAACCGGGAACATTTGGCTTCTTCAATCAAACCTCGCTGTTTGGCCGAGGGATTGGGGGCTCACGCGCCATTGATTTAGATATTTCTGGCGGTGACTTGCCAACCATCATTGGCATCGCCCAACGCGCCTTTGGCATGACCCGCAGCGCGCTGAAGGAATATGGCAATGCCCAAATCAGGCCACGGCCAGGGTTAAGCCTTGGCGCGCCTGAGGTTCGGGTGATCCCAGACCGCGTAAAGCTTGCCGATAACGGCATTTCTGCGCGCGATTTAGGGGTCACGATTGATACCTTCAACGATGGCGTTCGAATCGCTGAAATAACCGTTGACGGCGAGCGTGTCGACTTGACGCTTAGTAGCCCCGGCACCAATCGTGACGAGACTCAAAATATCGCCAACTTGCCAATCGTAACAGCCGATGGACGGATCATCCCTGTGGGCTCTCTGGCGCGCGTTGATGTTACCTCAGGGCCAACAGAGATCCGCCATCGCGACAGAACCCGCACGATTACACTTGTGGTTCAGCCCCCCAAAAGCATGCCGCTTGAAACCGCCATGCAGGCCATTAATGACGATGTCATTAAACCGATTACCGCCAGCGGCCTGCCTGCGGGTGTGAAACTGCGGATGTCTGGCACAGCCGATAAGTTAACCGAGACCTGGCAGGTCATGGTGTTTGATTTGGGCATGGCCGTGATCATCGTCTATCTGGTCATGGCGGTGTTGTTCGAAAGCTTCTTATATCCGTTGATTGTGCTTGTATCGGTCCCGCTGGCAACCGCTGGCGGCGTCCTTGGGGTTGGCGTATTGAACTTTTACTACCCTCAAAACCTCGACATGCTAACGCTTCTTGGGTTTGTGATTTTGATTGGGATTGTGGTCAATAATGCCATTTTGTTGGTCTATCAGACCTTGCATCACCTGCGCAGTGACGGCATGACGCCAGAAAACGCCATTATTGAGGCCACAAATAACCGTATCCGGCCAATCTTCATGTCAACCTTGACCAGTGTCCTTGGCATGTTGCCGCTTGTGGTTTTCCCCGGCGCTGGCTCAGAATTATATCGCGGATTGGGCTCTGTTGTTATTGGCGGCCTATCACTTTCAGCCGTGCTAACCCTGGGATTAATCCCACCGCTGTTGAGTTTGTTCCTCGCGCCTATTGAAAATCGTCGCCTTCGCCGGCTGGCCAAAGATCCCAGCGCCGTCCAAGCGTAAAAAACCAAATCGCTGGAATTTTAGATTTGAGCGCCAGTTAAGGCGCGCGACGGTAAACCAGCAGATAAAAAAACGCACGACATTGTCGGTGAGGACAAAGTCGCGCGCCAAAGCAAGTCGCTTTGCAAGCCCCCCTGGATGAGGCAGTGATCGATTTAGTCGCGGTCTGCAGTCCCAGAAACAGCCTTAACCATTTCTGTGATGCGCTTGCGAACTTGTTGATTTTCAATCCGATAATAGGCGCGGACCAGCTCTAGTGTTTCGCGCCGCGCCATGGGATCAACCCGCTGCTCTTCATATTCGGACTCCGTGCGATGGAGCATCCGACGGGGCGAATGCTCCATCGTTTCCCGCGACATGTCGTCGAAGAAAAACGACACCGGAACATCCAAAATTTGCCCAATATCCCAAAGACGTGATGAACTCACCCGATTGGACCCACGCTCGTATTTTTGAACCTGTTGAAACGTAATATTCAGCGCATCACCAAGTTGTTCTTGGCTCATCCCCAATAAGGTGCGTCGCAGCCGTACGCGGCGACCAACATGCACGTCGATCGCGTTGTTATTTGTGACCTTATAGTTCGGGTCAAATTCTTTAACTTCTTCGGTCATGGCCTTCGCCGGTGCCATCATAAATTCCTTTCACTACCTGAGGTAGGCAGACAAATCCTGTTGCCAGTTTTTTTCACATTATTGCCACTTTTAAAAAATCCGGGTGTTTTATACATTAATGCGCGTAACAAATGCTCCTGTAGGGCCATTGATGGTTGGCCGCCGTAACATTTTTGTGTGAATTCCCTCAACACTGGAAATGTATAAATGAATTAAATTTAATATCAATGGATAGTTACAACAAATTTCGCATGATCTTTATACAACCCTGAAAGAGCCTGATTTTCCTACACAATCACTGTCATTTAAGGGTCATAGAACACGTCACTATGTAACAAACGCCTAACCGGTTTTTCTGAGCACCTCACGTTATACTTGTATAAAAGAGCGAGTCTCAGGCCGGTTATGGCGAGACCGACTTCAGTGCCGTTACCGACTTCAGTGCCATTGTTGTTTGCAACGAACAGGCATTATCTGCCGGTCCACCAGGCTTTATTTGCCCTGTGCCGCCACCAGCAGAGGCTGCGATTTTTTTTATACAATAAAATCAATCCGATAACATGTGATAAATTTGGCTCAAATCTTGCGGCCCTGAACGAACAACAGCCGCAGGAGCCACATTATGGAAAAATTCATATCTGAAAAACATCTGACAAGCGTCAATGATCCGTCTGGCGTGATATCCATGACCTCATATCGCCGCAAAACCAGGCACCAGGGACTGCATCTTAATCCCGTGGTCGGCGATTTTCAGGATACCCCAGTGGCAAGTAATTGCAATGCCGTCGGCGGCATCGATGACGACGCTGAAACGCTCTGGCAGCAGCTACCTGAGGCGATCCAGCCCGCGGTGCAAGAATGGGCAATGTACCTCAAGCCGATGAGCTGGCCACAGCGTCGGCCGTTAGTTGAAAAATTTAGTCTGTGCTTTGCCGACAATTATCGCAAGCAATGTCCCGGTATCACCGCCACAGAATATGATAGCCTCAAAGACTTGGGATATACCTGTTTACTCGAGCTACTGGATGACAAAGACGCCATCACCAATAGCCATCACGCGCGCTGTTTTGAAGCCAGTATGCATGTCCATCATCAAAACCGCGCTGCCGCATTTTGGCGTTCTGATAAATCGCAACTCATTCTGGTGCACTGAAGATAACGCGCGATCAACACGCCCAACAGTCCGTTTATCGATGCCGTGCAAACGGATGCGTCGCGATCCAATGCTGGGCGATATCCTGTCGACGGGTAACCCAGATATCGTCAAAGCCCGCAACATAATCCAATAAACGCTTCAGCCCTTGAGCGCGCGCAGGGTGACCAATAAGACGCAGATGCAAACCGCATGACATCATCTTTGGCTGCTGTTCCCCTTCGGCCCGGAGAAAATCAATCGCATCACGCATGAACTGAAAATAATCCTCGCCGTGACCAAACCAACCACGGCTGAATTTCGAATCGTTGTTGACCAGGGAATACGGCACGACCAGATGTGGTTTTCCAGACACCTGGGTCCAATAGGGAAGATCATCATTATAAGCATCGGAATCGTATAAAAAGCCGCCCGCTTCGACCAGCAAACGGCGGGTGTTAACGCTGGGTCCATGGCGGCAATACCAACCAACAGGCCGCTCGCCGGTCACATCCGTTAAGACCTCGACAGCGCGGTGAATTTGGTCGCGTTCCTCAGCTTCAGATAATTCAAAATGATTGACCCACCGTAAACCATGGCAACAAATATCAAAGCCCGCCGCCGAAATCGCCGCCGCCGCAGCGGGATTGCGCGCTAACGCTTCGGCACATGCGAAGACGGTCGCTGGCAGGCCGCGTTCTTCAAACAACCGCAACAATCGCCAGAAGCCCGCCCGTGAGCCATACTCAAACATCGATTCGGCAGCTAAATCGCGGCCATCCGGCCCCGCCTCTACCTGTGGCGATTCGGTCAGACCTGCCTCACTTTGAGAGTCGCCATCTGGTACCGAGGGCTCAGAGCCTTCTTCATAATTGATCACAAAGTTTAACGCTAAACGGGCGTTTTTGGGCCAGGACGGATCCGGGGGCGTGGCCCCATAACCGATAAAATCGCGTGGCAAATTTTCCATAAACCGGCTCCTTTCCTGGGAATTCAGGGTCCCTTTGCGGCAGTTTACGGAAGCTGTACCGACAAAGCTATCGAAAGCGGCTTTTCAAATACGCGCCATCCGGATAGACTATGACTACTGACGACCCTTGACGGGAGAGCGTGGACCCGCGCGGCAATAATGACTGCCGCGCCTGACCACCGCCGAAGGAGCAACCGCCCCGGAATCTCTCAGGCACCTGTACCGCAAGGCGAGGAAACTCTGGAAAGCTGGCGTTCGCGTCACACCGAAGGGGAAAGCTGGCATGGCGACGCTGGTCAATCTCTCAGGTACTCCGACAGAGGGGGCATGGTCACTTCATTTTGGTGACAATGTCCTTGTTTGCGGAGTTGGTTGATGAACGAAACAGCGTTACGAACGACGCCCCTGCATGATTTGCATCGCGCCTTGGGTGCACGAATGGTGCCTTTTGCAGGCTATGACATGCCCGTGCAGTTCCCTCTTGGGGTCATGCAAGAACACCTGCACTGCCGCCAAAAGGCCGGATTATTTGACGTCTCCCACATGGGGCAACTGCGCCTATATGGTGATGATCGCAATGAGAATCTGCAACGCCTCGTGACCGCAGATGTGCAAAACCTTGCCCATGGCCGCACCCGCTATACTCTGTTCACCAATGAAAATGGTGGCATCCTTGATGATCTGATGGTCACCAATGCAGGTGATCACCTGTATTTGGTCGTCAATGCAGCCTGTAAAGCGGCGGATATTGCCCATTTGCGCGGGATTTTTGGAGACCAGCTCGAGGTGCTTGAGGATGCCGCCCTGATCGCCTTGCAAGGGCCCGCTGCCGCCGCTGTCATGGCCAAACTGGCCCCCGCCAGCCAAGATCTCGTCTTCATGACGTCGATGACAATGGAGATTGCGGGCCATACCTGTATCGTGACGCGCGCTGGATATACGGGCGAGGACGGCTTTGAAATCTCCATCGCCGCTGAACATGCCATGGATCTCGCGACACTGTTATTGCAACACCCTGAGGTTGAAGCCATCGGCCTTGGTGCCCGCGATTCGCTGCGGCTTGAGGCCGGTCTGTGCCTATATGGCCATGATATTGACAGCACCACCACCCCTGTCGAAGCTGGCTTGATATGGGCAATTTCAAAATCCCGCCGGCTTGCGGGCGGCTTCCCTGGCGCCGCCATCATCGAAGAACAAATTGCCGCGGGTGTCGCCCGCAAACGTGTCGGTATTCGCCCGCTTGGCCGCGCGCCGGTGCGCGACGGCAGCGTTCTAATGTCAGAGGACGGCAGCGAAATTGGCTGGGTCACCAGTGGCGGCTTTGGCCCCAGTGTCGGCGGGCCCGTCGCCATGGGTTACGTGGAGACAACGCAAAGTCCCGTTGGCACCACGCTGAACGCCATCGTTCGCGGCAAGCCCTTGGCTGTTAAAGTCACCAGCCTGCCCTTTGTTCCACAGAATTATTATCGGCGTTAATCACGCCTTGAATAACAGGAGTACCAATCATGAGCACAATCCGATTTAGCGAAGACCACGAGTGGATTGCCATCGACGGCGACATCGGCACAGTTGGCATTACCGACCACGCCCAAGAGCAGCTCGGCGATATTGTCTTTGTGGACGTGCCAGAAACCGGCCGTATCGTCGCAAAAGGTGACGATTGCGCGGTGGTCGAATCAGTGAAAGCCGCCAGCGAAATTTATGCCCCCGTATCCGGCGAAATCATTGAGGGCAATGCCGCCCTTGCAGACGCCCCTGAAACAGCAAATAGCGCCCCTGAAAGCGCGGGTTGGTTTTTCAAAATCAAGATAAGCGACCTAAGTGAACTTGATGGCCTGATGGATGAAGCTGCCTACAAGGCGTTCGTGGCCAGTTAAGCAACCCCCAGCCACCTTTAAAACCAACACGCAGACACCGCCTGATCCAGGAGATACCAATGGTAACCGCAAATACACCCCTTTCCGTATTGAATGACGATAAAGCATTCATCAGTCGTCATATTGGGGCTACCACAGCAGAACAAACGGCGATGCTCTCGAGCCTTGGCTATGCGGACCTTGATGACTTAACCGCTGCTGCGGTACCCGCGAATATCCGCAGCGATGCGCCTTTAAATCTTGGGCCAGCAATGAGCGAGGAACGGGCGCTGGGAAAGCTGCGGCAATTGGCCGGCCAAAACAAGGTGATGCGAAACCTGATTGGACGCGGTTATCATGATTGCCATGTTCCAGCCGTTATCCTGCGTAATATTTTCGAAAACCCTGGCTGGTATACCTCTTACACCCCCTATCAACCGGAAATTAGCCAAGGCCGCTTAGAGGCGTTGCTGAATTTCCAAACCATGGTAAGTGACTTAACAGCCATGGATATTGCCAATGCATCGCTGTTAGATGAGGCAACAGCTGCCGCTGAAGCGATGACTTTCGCAAAAAGATTGGCCAAGAATAAGGGAGATGTATTTTTCGTCTCTGACGCCTGCCATGAGCAGACAATCGATGTCTTACGCACCCGCGCTGCGCCTATTGGCATTCAGATCGTGATTGGCGATGAGCGCCAAGGCCTGGGCGAAAATGTCTTTGCTGTGCTGATTCAGTACCCCGAATCAACCGGTGACCTGCGCGATCCAGAACCTGTGATTGCCGCCGCCCATGCGCAAGGGGCGATGGCGATTGTTGCAGCCGATCTGTTGGCGCTGACGATCATGAAACCACCTGGGGAAATGGGCGCTGATGTGGTTGTTGGCTCGGCCCAGCGGTTTGGTGTGCCGCTTGGTTTTGGCGGCCCGCACGCGGCCTTTTTTGCCACCCGCGAAGCTCATAAGCGTTCCATGCCGGGGCGTCTGGTGGGAGTCTCCGTTGACAGTCACGGCGCCCCTGCGCTGCGCCTCGCGTTGCAAACCCGAGAGCAACATATCCGCCGCGATAAAGCGACCAGCAATATCTGCACGGCCCAAGCCTTACTGGCGATTATGGCGGGCATGTATGGGGTGTATCATGGGCCCAATGGTTTGCAAAAAATTGCCTGGCGGGTGCACCGCCTGACCGCCATTTTGGTGGCTGGATTACGCCGTCTAAATTATCGGATTGAACATGGCACCTATTTTGGCACTGTGCTGGTTGAAACCGAAGATTGGACCGCGTCTGTTTGGGAAGCGGCCCGGATCGAAGGTATCAATCTGCGCTGGCAGGATAATCAAATTGGTATTTCCCTTGACGAGACATGCGACCAACAGTTGGTGGAAACACTCTGGCGGATCATGGCTTTTGACAGCTTTGTTGAATTTGATTTTGCAACTATTGAAGCGGAAATAGAGACAGCAATCCCAGTGGAACTGCAACGCAGCAGTGCATTTATGACCCATCCGGTGTTCAACAGCTACCACGCGGAAACCGCAATGATGCGCTATATCCGAGCATTAATGGATAAAGATATTGCCCTTGACCGGGCAATGATCCCGCTTGGCTCCTGCACCATGAAACTGAATGCGGCCAGCGAAATGATGCCTGTCAGCTGGCCAGAATTTAACCAGATTCATCCCTTTGCCCCAGAAGACCAAAGCCAGGGATACCGTAGCATGATTACCGAGCTCGAAGATATGCTCTGCGCGGCGACAGGCTATGCGGCCATCTCGCTGCAACCAAATGCGGGCAGTCAGGGCGAGTTTGCAGGCTTGTTGGTGATCAAGGCGTATCATGAGAGCCGTGGCGAGGGTCACCGGAACATTTGTTTGATCCCAAATTCAGCGCATGGCACCAATCCCGCCTCGGCATCGATGGCAGGAATGCGCGTGGTGGTGGTTGACTGCGACGAAAACGGCAATGTCGACATGGCAGACCTCAACGCCAAAGCCACTGAACATGGACCTCATCTTGCCGCCCTTATGGTCACCTATCCATCCACACACGGGGTTTTCGAAGCCTCAATAACCGAGGTTTGCGACATCATTCATGGCCATGGCGGCCAGGTCTATATCGACGGGGCGAACCTCAATGCCATGGTTGGCCTATGTGCTCCAGGCCAGTTTGGCGGCGATGTATCCCATCTGAATTTGCATAAGACGTTCTGTATCCCCCATGGCGGCGGCGGGCCCGGCGTTGGCCCCATTGGTGTCGCGGCCCATCTCGCGCCTTTTCTGCCCGGGCATTGCCGACTAACAGATAAATCTGCAACGGCGATTGGGGCAATTGCAGCCGCCCCCTATGGCAGTGCTTCTATTCTGCCAATCTCGTGGATGTATATGAAGATGATGGGCGCTGACGGCCTGAAAAGGGCGACACAGGTTGCTATTTTGAATGCTAATTACATCGCGTACCGACTGCGCCCACACTATCCAATTCTCTATACCGGGCCAAACGGTCTGATTGCCCATGAATGCATCATTGATGTCCGGCCCTTGAAAGACCAAGCAGGCGTCAGTGTTGAAGATATTGCCAAACGCCTGATCGACTATGGCTTCCATGCCCCAACCATGTCCTTTCCCGTGGCCGGCACGTTGATGATTGAGCCGACCGAAAGCGAAGGCAAAGCAGAACTGGATCGGTTCTGCGATGCAATGATCGCGATCCGCGGTGAAATTATGGAAATTGAAAATGGCCATCAGACATTGGCCGGCAGCCCCTTGACCCATGCCCCTCATACCGCTGCTGATTTAATGGCCGATGAATGGACGCGCGGTTATCGCCGCGACCAGGGGGCGTTTCCCGATAAAAACCCCCTGCGGGCCAAATACTGGCCACCTGTGGGGCGGATCGACAATGTGCATGGCGACCGAAACCTCATCTGTTCATGTCCACCAATGGAGTCTTATCGCGACGCAGCTGATTAAACAGCCACACCCTAAAAACAACTGCATGCGCGATCAGCCCCAATGATGGCGGGCAGCAACCAGGGGGTGTCACTGCCTTATGATAGGAAAACCGAGGTGATCTCTGGGAATAACAGCAACACCCCTAAAACCAGCAATTGTAGGCCAATGAAAGGCATGAAGCCTTTGAAAATATCTGTCAGCTGGATGTGTGGCGGGGCCACTGACTTGAGATAAAAGGCAGCAGGGCCGAAGGGCGGGCTCAGGAAACTCACCTGCATATTGACGCAAAATAAAATCCCAAACCAAACGGCTAAATGGCGGGGGTCCAGCTGTCCAAGCAGCCCCATATCGGTTGGGTTCATCTTGGCGACAATGGGTAAAAAAACTGGCATCGCGAGAAGCACAATGCCCACCCAATCCATTAATGCCCCTAAGAACAAGAACACCAACATCATCATCAAGATGATGCCCATCGCAGGCAATTCAAACCCAAGAATGGCGTTGGCAACAAATGTTGGTCCGCCAGCAATCGAATAGGCCCCGGCAAGCGTTGTCGCCCCGAAGGTCACCCAAATAATCGTCCCTGTTGAGCGCATGGTCCGTTGCAGGGATTGCAATACCAATTGCAGACTAAATTCACCCCGCAGCCAGATCAGCAGCAAGGTGCCAACACAGCCAATGGCCGCCGCTTCGGTAATGCCGGTAATGCCGCCATAAATTGACCCAAGGATTGCCGTTACCAATAAAACAGGTGGCAGCAAACCTTTCAATGAACGCAATTTATCGCCAATACTAAAAGCCCGGTCAGACTCTGGCACAGGGGCCATGCTCGGGGTAATCCGGGTCCGTATCATGATATACGCGATGTATAATCCGCCCAGCATTAATCCGGGAACAATCGCCGCTTTGAAAAGCGCATGGATCGAGGTCTCTGTGACCACGCCATACATGATCAGCACAATCGACGGCGGGATCATGGTGCCAAGTGAGCCAGAGGCACATACCGTGCCAATGGCCAGGTTTTGATCATAGCCAAGGCGCAGCATTTGCGGCAGGGCGATCAGCCCCAGCAACACAATCTCGCCGCCAATAATCCCAGACATGGCCGCCATGATGATCGCCATAATTGCTGTCACGATGGCAATCCCGCCGCGGGTTTTGCTCAGCCATATATTGAGAGCGCTATACATATCACGGGCAATATTGCTGCGTTCTAATAACATTGCCATGAAGATAAAAAGCGGCACTGCCAGCAAGGCATGCTCAATGGTGATGTCATACATGCGCTGACCAAGGATGAAGAAACCCCGTTCACCAAACTTCCAATAAGCGACGCAAACCCCCAAAAACCCGGACGCCAGCCCCAAAGGCACACCCAGGGCGAGCAGGATGACAATACCTAATAGTACCAGCAGAGAAACTTCAGCAATGCCCATCAGTTATCTCCCGCGATGTCATCGATCATAATGTCATCTGCCGGGTTATATACTTCCTTTGGACGACGCCAATCGACGACCAAATTATTGATGGCCTGAACCGCCATCCAGACACAGGTCACCACAATCAATGGCTTCATGACAGCGGGGATTGGGGGGTTCCAGGCGGAGCCATACAGCTCCCATGTGATCAATTTGGTCCAGGCATTCTTTGAATAACCAATCACCACGGCATAACAAAAGACAACAATACAGAGGGTTGAAATAGCGTCGAACACACGTTGAAGGGGACGCGATAAAAGATCGTAGACAATGACAACGCGGATATGACTGCGTTGCTGCATTGCATACAGACCCGCCAGCAGGAAAATCACACCGCCTAACCAGCGTGACAACTCCTCCACCCACAAGGTGGGTTTGGTAAAGACATAGCGAAGCACCACTTCAAAAAACATAATCGCAACAATGAAAGCGACCACGAACATCAGGATTGAGGCCATATAAAGGGTAATTCGATCAACCAGGGTCAGCGGGCCCGTTAACGCACCTGCTGTTTGATGAATGGTCCGCGCCAGTGCAGGCACCAGCTTTGGGGCAATAAAAATAAACCACAGGCCGGCGCCAAGGGTTAAGGCAACAATCCAGAGGATTGATGCGGTCGTAAAGTTTTCTTCCATCCGGCGCTCCCGTGATAATCGCAGAACCATTGGGAATAAATGACGCAAACAGCCTTGACCTGTCGCCATGATCACGGCGCGATCACATCAAAGCTGCCAAAGCCATTACCCGCAGAGGGGTTCACAAAAAACAGGCGACAAAGCTGTGGTGAGGCCGCGCCTCACCACATGACTTGATGTCTTATTTCAACAGCCCAATGCGCTTCATATACGCAACATGACTGTCAACGAGCGCGCGTGCTTCTGGGGTTTTATTGCCCCATTCCTGCCATTTGGCCTGCGCGGCTTGCCGGAAGGCCTCCCGATCCGCGGTTGACCAGTTGTACAGTGTCACGCCTTGAGATGTGATCTCAGCGGCAGTTTCACCCATCGCAACCTGAAAACTCAGCGTGTTCTGGAACGCCAGTTTCTGCATCGCAACATTCAAGATCGTCTGTAGATCTGCTGGTAAGCTGTCATAGACCGACTTATTCATCGCCAGATGATCAGACGGCATCGAATGGAAACCGGGATAAGTTGCGTGCTCCACCAGGTCATAAATGCCAATGGATTTATTGGTGGTGATGTTTGAGGCATCGGCACCATCAATAATCTTGGTTTCAAGGGCGGTGAACACCTCACCGAAATCCATCACAATCGGGGTTGCCCCCAATTCTGCAAAAATCTCGGTTTCAAGACCAGGAGGTGAGCGGAATTTCCAATCTTTTAAATCCGCAGGCCCAGCCAATGGACGTGAGGACGACATCGACTCTTGGCCGGGAATCCACCAGCCAATAAGCTGCATGCCGTATTTATTATAGACTTTCTGGGCCATCTCTAGGCCGCCGCCATAATACAGCCAGGAATATTGCTCCCAAGGTGTATTATAACCGCCCATGATATCGCCCAAGAACTGGAACGCAGCATTCTTGCCGGTCTGATAGGCACCACCTGTCATGTCACCATCAAGCACACCATTTGCCGCCGCATCAAAGGCCTCCGTCGATTTCACCACCGATGATGAATAGAACATCTCAACTTTAAGACGTCCGGCTGACATGGTTTCAACGTCTTTCACAAACTGGGCAACATTTTTGCCGTTCAGCGATTCAGCGCTGAAATGGGTTTGGATCCGTAAGGTTGTTTCTTGCGCTTGCAGTGACGTGCTTGCAGCCAAGGTGCTGAGCAGGCCAAGGCCCAAAATCGCCCCGCAGACAGCAACGGTACGACTGGTTTTTTTTAGGAATTTCATTGGTGATCCCCCTGTGTATACGACGGCGCTATTTACAGCGGCCATCGACGTTGCGAATGGGGCAACGCGCCCTCTGGCCCCCCATCTGGAAAGCCCTCTCATACCCGCTATAATGGCATTTTTAAGAATTTTTGGATGGTCTATTTTGATGGTTTTTCATCATTTTACCGTACGTTTCCCGTGTAAATGGCCATGCCTTGCCTTTTCATTCCTCAAACGCAATGATGCCGAAAACAATTCTTGGTTGTGTCATGCCAAAGGTTCGAAAATTAGGGGTCCGCTTCAGCGATATTGCGGAACGCGCTCAGGTTGGGATTGCGACAGTTGATCGGGTTTTAAACGAGCGCGGCAATGTATCGGCGAAAACCGCTCGGCGTGTGATTGAAGCGGCGCGCGCATTGAAAACCAATAGGGTGTTGCCAACACCCTGGCAGCGCCATCGGCGCTATCGCGCCATTTTTTCCCGCCAGCGCGCAAGCATTGCGGAACGGCTGAACGTGGCTTTTTTATATGCCGCCACGCCCTGGCATGGGAGCATCACGTTAGAACGCACTTTAGTCGAGGATGACGACCCTGAAATCTTTCATGCCGAAATCATGAAATGTATTGGCGTTGTTGACGGCATTATCATCGTGCCCGTTGATGATCCAATGGTGCGCCATGCCGTTCGGGCAGCGGCACAAAAGATCCCTATCGTCGCCATGGTCAGCGATATTCGAAAAAGTCGCCATCACTGGTTTGTTGGTGTCGATAATTATCGCGCCGGGCGAACGGCGGGATGTCTGGCCGCAAAGTCAATCCCGCACCTGGGAAAAGCTGTCATCCTTTGGCGCGGATCTGCGGATACCGGTCAGGCTGACCGGGTCCGCGGCTTTCAAGACGTTTTCGCCAGCCGTGAAAGCCCCGTTGAAGTCCTTACCTTTCCGGTCATCAATGAAACCCACGATAATGTGACATTATTTGTTTCCAGCCTGTTCCGTCAGCATCCAG
The DNA here is from genome assembly GCA_042088965.1 of Nisaea sp. Lineage (GTDB taxonomy): Bacteria > Pseudomonadota > Alphaproteobacteria > Thalassobaculales > Thalassobaculaceae > TMED26. The sequence continues at coordinate 59,880 of JBELLC010000001.1, forward strand.
ATCTGTGCGCTATTTATAATGCTGGCATTGATGAGCCAGCCGTTGCAGAAGCCATCCGGCGTTATCGGCCACAGGACAGGTTTTGTTATATTGCCCACGACCTCACCCCGGCGAATGCGGCGCTTTTACACGACCACATTCTTGATTTTCTGATCGATCAGGACCTCGAGCAACAGGCACGGCACGCCCTTGACCTGCTGTTATCATATGACCATTTGATTGCGCCCGCAGAAATTCAAACAGCCGCGGCCTTTACCATTCATTGCGCCGAAAGCTTGCCCCCTCAGGCAAAATAAAGCGCCGCGCCTGCACGTTACGCAGACTGAATTTGGTCCTGAAAAAAGCCTTCATACGCAAAAAGCGCTGTCGCCCCACCTGTATGCAAAAAAACCACATTGTCCGTGGCTTTGAAAAAGCCTTGCCGAACCATGCCCACCATCCCAGCAAAGCCCTTACCCGTATAAACAGGGTCTAACAAAACCCCTTCTTGGCGGGCGGCCAACATGACGGCTTCAATGGTAGATTCCGCGGGCACCCCATAGCCCGCTCCGATATAACCATCATCGACAAGCACTTTTTCAACGGGCAAAGAGCCGGCGCCAATCGCCTGCGAGGTTTTTTCCGCCAGCCCATGCACAGCGGCAATCTGCACAGGTTTTTCACGCCGAACACTGACCCCCATCACCGGCAGCGTGGCATCACATGCATGCAAACCTGCCACCAACCCAGCTTGGGTTCCCGTACTGCCCGTCCCCATGACAATCCAATCAATCTTGATCCCCCTTTCCGCTGACTGTGCCAATAATTCTTCCGCACAGACGACATAGCCCAAAGCCCCTGTGACGTTTGAGCCGCCGCCAGGGATAAAATAGGGTCGCCGACCTGCAGCACGCAGCTTTTCAGCAACCTTTTCCGCTTCTGCGTTCATGTCCAAGCCTGATGGGCGATATTCCAAGGTGGCGCCAAACATTTGGTCTAAAAATACGTTGCCAGAGGTGTCATACGCAGCGCCAGCACCACGAACACGGCGTTCTAGCAAACCGTGACACTCAATCCCCGCTCGGCAGGCCGCTGCGGCAGCTTGGCGCACATGATTAGACTGCACAGCCCCATGGGTAACAATCATATCGGCGCCTTCGGCAAGCGCTTCAGCGATTAAGAATTCAAGCTTACGGGTTTTGTTGCCACCCGTCGCAAGGCCTGTGCAATCGTCCCGCTTGATCCACAAATTTGGCCCGCCCAAATGCGCCGATAACCGGCTCATTGGTTCAAGCGGCGTCGGACCATGGCAGAGAGTCATTCGGGGAAAAGCAGATAGATCAAGCACAGCAGTCTCCGTTCATAAAACCACTCAGAAAAGCAGCCGGTAAAAAAAGGTTTTGAACAACGTTATCACCGTCAGCCAATCATCAGCAATCGAATGGTTTCAGCGAGGTTATCGCGCAAGACCCTGAAAACCAAAAACCAACCAACAGCCCCCCTTCAACGGCCCCCCTTCAACGGTCCCCCTTCAACGGTCAAGGTCAAGATGCGGGATCAAAGGCGGCGTTACTGAACTGATTCGCCGCCTGATGGCGGTATCAGCACTCTATAAACCCGTTATTCTTTTATCTTAATTCTTTTTTACAACATATGCGATTATGACCAAGCCCCGCAAATCCAATGCATAATACGAGATATCCACATGAAAGTTAAATGACACGCAAAATATTGGGTTGATCCGTGAATCTGAATTTGCGACTCTCCAGTTGTGAAGTGCATACGACGGCGGTCACACTGGAGGTGATCACCAGCGCCATGTGCTTATACCGGTGGTCAAGTCTGGCCCACCGACGCAGCGCCACTCGGGGGAGGGGCATCATGTCATTAACAAGCGTAGGTCGCCGCCAAGTCACCAAAAATCCATTGGATTTGGTTGAAGAGTTGGTGAATGTAAATGAATGGGCATATGAGCGTTCAGCCGCTGATGAGCTGGCGGTCGAAATAACCGGGCGATGGTCTGAATATCGACTATTCTTTCTATGGCAAGAAGATGCCGCAGCGATGCATTTTAGCTGTTTGTTCGACCACCGTATTCCAAGCCGCAAGTTAAATGACGTCAGCCGTTTACTGGCCATCATTAACGAGAAGCTGTGGTTAGGGCATTTTGACTTGTCCAGCGAGGATGGAACGCCGGTCTTCCGCCACACCTTGTTGCTGCGCGGCATTAGCAACCCGAGCGTTGAGCAAATGGAAGATATGATTGATTATGCGATGACCGAATGTGAACGGTTTTTCCCAGCGTTCCAATTCGTCGTCTGGGGCGGCAAAAATCCAGATGACGCCTTGGCGGCCGCAATGATCGATGTAGAAGGTGAAGCATGACAACCACGACCTCACCGTTATTATTGATCGGTGCCGGTAAAATGGGCGGCGCAATGCTGACCGGCTGGTTAGACCAAAATATGGCACCACACGGTGTTATCATTGTCGAGCCTGATCCCAAGACCCAAGCGGAATGGCAAAACATTGCGGGCGTCACTGTTTACCAAAACGCCAGTGACATTGCCGATACAGTCACCCCCAGCACGATTATTTTGGCCGTTAAACCACAGATGATGGACGACGCGTTAGTGCCGCTGCGGCGCTTTGTTGGCCCTTCAACCGCCTTTCTGTCAATCGCCGCAGGTAAAACCATTGCCTATTTTGAGCAGCATTTAGGCGACACGGCCGCCATCATCCGTTCCATGCCAAACACACCGGCGGCAGTCAGCCGTGGGATCACAGCCTATTGCACAAATAACGCGGTTAGCGCTGAACAAGCCAGTGCAGGGGCCGCCTTACTGGCCGCCGTTGGCGAGGTTGTGGCGGTCGACAGCGAAGACCTCATTGATGCGGTCACGGGGGTCTCAGGGAGTGGCCCTGCTTATGTGTTTTATCTGATTGAAACCTTAGCAGCCGCTGGTGTTGCAGCCGGACTATCGGCAGATATGGCGATGCAATTGGCGCATGCCACGGTGTGTGGTTCCGGCGAATTGGCGCGCCTCAGTGATCAACCTGCCAGCCAATTGCGGATCAATGTCACCAGCCCTGGCGGCACCACCAAAGCGGCGCTTGATGTGCTGATGGATCCAGACGCTGGCTTGGAACCTTTAATGCGCCGCGCAGTTGCGGCAGCCGCTCATCGGGCGCGCGAGCTCGCTGGATAAAAACCCAAGGCTGCACCGCAACGCTGTAAATCCTGTCTGAAAGTGCTATACTCTCGCCATGACAGATGACGCCAATACCAACATAGAAGGGCAATTTGATCATGCCCTTTATCGCGCCGTTTTTGCGGCCGCCTTTGCTTGTGCCGCAGAAGGTCGCTGGCGGCAGGTAAGTTTGGCCGAGATATATGAGCGTGCGGGGATATCGGACCATCAAAGCAAACCCCCTTTTCGCTGCAAGATCGCTTTATTGACAGGTTTTGCAAAATGGGTTGATGACGAAGTGACCACCATGGCGGGCGCAGGTGAAGAGCTATCCGCCCGCGATCGGCTGTTTGACCTGTTGATGCTGCGGTTCGATGTCTTGGCCCCCTATCGCGATGGCGTTACCAGCATTATTCGTAGCCTGCCAAGCATGCCCATGACAGCGGTCGCGGGCGGGCCCGGATTGGCCAAATCGATGCGGCTAACGCTGACACTCGCTGGCCTTTCAAGCAGTGGATTAACCGGTATGCTGCGCGGCAAAGGCCTGGCCTTTGTCTATCTTAACGCCTTACGCACCTGGCTTGATGATGACAGTCAAGATTTGTCCGCCACCATGAAGGCCGTCGATCAGGGGTTGGTTAAAGCAGAAGAAGTCGCGCTTTCCATGGGCTTAGCGGCCGCGTATCAATCTGAAAAATAATTTTTGTGCAGTGCACAAAAAAATATTGACGCACCACGTGAACGTCCCTATGTTCCAGCTATTAATTTATTGCACTGCAACAAAACAGTGCGCGCTAAAGGAGCATATGATGACCTACAAAAACCCATTCCTCGATTTCGATGCGCAGAAAGTCATGACAGATTTCAAACTGCCGACCGTCGATACTGGTGCTGTGGTTGAGTTGTTTCAGCGCAACATGGAAGCCGTTGTAAATGCGAACCAGACAGCATTTGCAGGCTTTCAAGCGATGACGCAGCGCCAGGGTGAACTGATTGGTGCGACCGTGGACGCATCGACAAAATCGATGCAGGACCTGATGCAAACTCAAGAACCAGAAGAGCGTCTGGTGAAGCAAACCGCCTTCATCAAAGACAGTTACGCTGACGCGTTGAGCAGCGCCAAGGAACTGTCCGAAATGGTGGCCAGCGCAGGCAATGACGCTTTTGACATTATTTCCAAGCGGGCCACAGCAAGCCTGGATGAAGTCAGCACGCTGGTTGCCAAAAAGTAACCTGCGCGCGATGATCTAGCGTTTCTGACCTCATTGATAAACGCCCGGTGGACACATCGGGCGTTTGTTTTTTGATCGCGTGTGCATGTCTTGCCCACCTACACTGTCACCGTTAGGCTCTCGATCTCAGAACAAGAACGACGGGACAATCAGCCATGAGCATAAACTTTGACGACTTTATGAAAGTCGATATCCGGGTTGGCACCATTACCCGCGCCGAGGCTTTCCCAGAAGCGCGCCAACCGGCCATCAAGCTGTGGGTTGATTTTGGTGACGACCTGGGAATCAAAAAGACGTCTGCGCAAATTACCGCCCATTACACGCCAGCAGATCTCCCCGGCCAGCAGGTTATTGCTGTGGTCAACTTTCCACCCAAACAAATTGGCAAATTCATGAGCGAAGTGCTTGTTTTAGGGATTCCAGACAGTGCCGGTGAAGTGGTCTTACTGCAACCTAGCCTGACCGTCCCGCTTGGTGGGCGCATGTATTAACCTGCTGGCAGGGTTTTAAATCGGCAAGCGGATGGTCGCCTTCAAGCCGCCATATGCGCTGTCTTCAAGAAATAAATCACCACCATGTTCACGGGCAATTGAGCGGGCAATTGTTAACCCAAGACCCGTGCCACCCATTTGTGGGCTTCGGGCGCTATCCAGGCGAACAAACGGTCGGAATACATCATTGCGACGGCTCTCGGGAATACCGGGGCCATCGTCTTCGACAATGAGATCCACATGTTCATCATCGCCGTCCACCGTCATCCAAACATTTTCAGCATAGCGTCGGGCATTGGTCGTCAAATTTGTGAGCGCCCGTTTTAAGGCATTGGCCCGAACTGGCATGCTGATTATCCGCTCGGTCGGTAACCGAAGCTCAACCTTGCCGCCAGCGCGTGTTTCCATCTCGATGATTTCACTGGCCAAAGCGGCAATATTTGCGTCCCGGACAGGTTCGCCGCCTTCGCCGCGGGCAAAGGCCAAATAGCCCTCCACCATATGTTCCATTTCCGAAACATCGCTTTGTAACTCGTCCGCCCCATCAATATCGCCAAGCATCGCCAACTGCAATTTCATCCGCGTGAGTGGGGTGCGCAAATCATGCGATACACCTGCGAGCATCTCGGTGCGCTCTCTCAATTGGCGCTGAATGCGGTCGCGCATCTGGCTAAAAGCAACTGCTGCTTGGCGGACCTCGGTTGCCCCTTCGATGGCGATGCCGCCCCCATCGCGGCCCAGCCCGAAATTCCGCGCGGCAGTCGCCAACCGCCGGATCGGACGGATTTGGTTACGCATGAAGATGATCGCCACCGCGAACAAAACCAATGAACTGCCGACCATCCATAAAATAAAAATATAAGTGGTTGAACTATAGACCCGCTTGCGCTGAGTGGTGACCTCCAAGACGCCCTTGTCCAACTGTACTTGAATGATCAACTGCCGGTCGTCACTGGATGTTTTCAGGGCATAGGGAAGATTTACCCGGCGGCCCATCGCTGCCCGTAGAACGGTTTCGACATAATCAGCAGGTGCGCGCCGCCTGTCGGCAGCATCAATTTCCGCTTGCGCACGATAGCTCAGGGTAAAATCCAAAAGCCCCGCCACGTCTTGATTGAGGCGCAGCACACTGCCCGCGCTGGCAGCTGGATCAATTTGCTGGACAATAAGGCCAATATCGCCCGCCAAGTTTGACACCAAGCGGCGTGTCAATGTATCCCAATGACGTTCATAAAACACATAGGCTGTGACCGCCTGCATCAACAACAACGGGGTCACGATAATCAGTAATGCGCGCCCAAATAAGGTACGCGGCAAGAACCGTTTGACCGCTGTATCAGACACGCCGTGCCGCGCACTCATGCGCCTAATTCCACATCGTCAACACATAACATATACCCCATGCCGCGCACCGTTTGCAGATAACGTGGGAATTTGGGGTCCTGTTCGATTTTACGTCGCAGACGGGTAATTTGAACATCAACGGTGCGGGCATTCCCCCCTTGGCCATCGCGTGCAGCGAGACTTTCACGGCTCAGCGCCGTTCCAGAACTGCTCGCCAACACGGCCAATAAACCAGCTTCAGCTTCGGTTAACCGAACGCCAGTATCGCCGTGGGTTAACAGCCGACGGCGACAGTCGAAGGAGAAGCCGCCAAAATGAACGACGTTTGGCACCTGCTCATCTATTTCCTTGACCATCTCCGCACGTCGCAAAATCGCGCCAATCCGCAACAATAATTCACGTGGTTCAAACGGTTTTGACAGGTAGTCATCTGCCCCACCTTCGAGCCCTGCAATCCGGTCTTCCACATCGCCCATCGCTGTCAGCATCAAAACTGGCGTATCATTCTGCTGCCGCCAATCACGAATAAAGCTTAACCCATCTTCTCCTGGCATCATCCGATCCAAAATCATCAGATCAAAATCAACGCCGCGAAGTCGGCCCCGCGCCTCGCTGGCGTCTGCCGCAACCGACACACGATACCCCTTGTCTGCCAAAAACTTGCCTAATAAATCTCGCAGTCGCTGGTCATCATCCACAACAAGGATATGTACGGGTTCCTGTTCCATCTCTGACCTTTACCTTTTTAACGCCCCGGGCACCTGAACAGTTTCATCTGGAAAACGACTACGATCCTCCGCATCAATAATGCCGCGAAGGACGCGTTGAAAGCCCTGAACGGCCTCAGCACCGGCGGCCCGATAGGCCGCTGCGATGCGCTGGCGCTGATTGGCCGTCAAGGATTGTTCAAGTTCAACGCCTTTCGGGGTTAAATACAACAACCGCTTCCGGCGATCTTGTTCGCCTGTGTGTTGAACAACATAGCCTTCCGTGAGCAGGTGACTCAAAACACGCGACAGGCTTTGCTTGGTGATTTTCAAAATTGCCAACAATTCACTGACGGTTATCCCAGGATGCCTGCCGACGAAATAGACAACGCGGTGATGAGCGCGGCCAAGACCAATGTCACTCAGGATGGCATCTGGCTCGCCGGTAAAATCCCGATAGGCGAAAAACAGCATTTCGATGCCTTGTCGTAATTCCTCTTCGCGCAGGAAAAGTGGATTTGCCGGACTTTTTATGTCAGCCATGTTGACATATTTCCTTTTGATTGTTATTGGTTACCACAAGCTAACGTAATAATATGTCGAAACACCCTGATTTTACGACTTAATTTAACTTTTGTCCGCATCAGGTGAGGGATGGGAATAAAAATCATGGCAGCAGTTTCCTTTGACAATCTCGACGGTTTAATCTGGTACGACGGCGAGATGGTACCGTGGCGTGAAGCAAAGCTTCATGTCCTTAGTCACGCTTTACATTATGCCAGTTCTGTGTTCGAGGGCGAGCGTGTTTATAGCGGACAGATTTTTGAATCTCGGGCACATACTGAACGCCTGCATAAATCTGCGCGCGTTCTGGATTTTGAAATCCCCTGGTCCGTTGACGAGATTGAAGCAGCAAAGCGGGCAACAGTGGATGCATCAGGTCTGAAAAACGCCTATATCCGGCCTGTTGCCTGGCGTGGCAGTGAAATGATGGGGGTCTCCGCACAAGATAATTCTATCCATATGGCGATCGCTGTTTGGGACTGGCCATCCTATTTTGACGCTGACGCCAAAATGGCCGGCATTAATCTGCAAATGGCCCCTTATCGTCGACCTGCCCCAGATATGGCGCCAACAGATGCCAAAGCTGCCGGGTTATATATGATCTGCACCCTGTCAAAGCATAAAGCAGAGCGCGAAGGCTATCACGATGCCCTGATGCTCGACTATCGGGGGCAGATTGCTGAATCGACGGGCGCAAATATCTTTTTCTTAATGGATGATGACCGCATTCATACGCCAACGCCGGATTGCTTCTTAGACGGCATTACCCGTCGCACCGTTATCGCCATGGCCAAAGCCCGTGGCTATGAAGTTGTTGAGCGGGCAATGATGCCAGAGGAAATGGCCAATGCGCGCGAGTGTTTCTTAACCGGAACCGCCGCTGAAGTGACCCCGGTTGGCCGAATTGCTGACTATACATTCACACCAGGTGAGGTTTGCAAAACCTTGATGGAAGACTATAGCACCAAGGTGAATGCCCCCGCCGCCGCAGCCGCAGCTGAATAATTCTCTATCCAGAGACATTTAAACCTCTGGCAACGTTTGATGTTGCCAGAGGTTTTTTAGGCCGTTGCGCGCACAGTGTTGGCGCGTGTTAACTGCACCCAGAGGTGCCGCCGCAGGTATCGCATTTCATGCACGTGCCGTTTCGCAACAAGGTGAAGTTGCCACATTCACCGCAGGCTTCCCCTTCGTAGCCTTTGATACGGGCCTCCCGAATGCGGTCCATTTTGACATCTACGGCTGACGCGACAGCAGCACTGGGGATGGCAGCACTGGGGATGGCAGCACTGGGGATGGCAACAGCTTCTGCTGTCATCACCGCGATACTGGCAGAGTCTGCGACCGCCGCGCTCGCCGTGGCGCCGCCACCCGTTCCTGTGGCCTGTCCAGCGCCGCCAGTAAGCACCACCAAACTGTTCCGCACATAGCCGCGACTGGCGACTTTCTCAACTTTTTCCATCAGCTGTTTACCAGAGGCACTTAACGCCGAATCGGCACCACCAACACTATCAGGCAACAAGTCATCCCGTTCCACATGGGCCAAATCATGACGGTCAAGATAGGACACCGCCAATTCACGGAAAATATAATCCAAGATAGAGGTCGACATTTTGATCGCATCATTACCCTGCACCATGCCCGACGGCTCAAATCGGGTGAAGGTGAAGGCATCCACAAACTCATCTAATGGCACGCCATATTGCAGACCAATGGACACCGCGATGGCAAAATTATTCATCAACGAGCGGAACGCCGCACCTTCTTTGTGCATATCAATGAAAATCTCACCAAGGCCGCCGTCTTCATATTCGCCCGTCCGCAGATAGACCTTATGGCCGCCAACAGTGGCTTTTTGGGTATAACCTTTCCGCCGATCCGGCATGCGATTGCGCGCGGCCACCCGTTCAACCACCCGTTCAATGATGCGTTCAGCAACCATCGGCGCTTTCACCGCGGATGGCGCGCCCGCAATATCTTCGAAGCTATCAAGGTCTTCATCTTCAATCAGCGCCGCTGACAAAGGCTGTGACAGTTTGGAGCCATCACGGTAGAGCGCATTCGCTTTCAACGCCAATCGCCACGACAACATATACGCATTGGCACAATCTTCGACGGTTGCCGAATTCGGCATATTGATGGTTTTTGAGATCGCCCCCGAAATGAACGGCTGTGCTGCAGCCATCATGCGGATATGGCTTTCTGCTGACAGATAGCGTTTGCCGGTTCGGCCACACGGATTTGCACAATCAAAGACCGGCAAATGGATGTCTTTTAAATGCGGTGCACCTTCGACCGTCATGGCCCCACAGGCATAGGTATTGGCAGCTTCAATCTCGCTGTCGGTAAAGCCAAGCGCGGTTAACATATCAAAGGAGACGTCATTTAATTGCGCCTCACTGAAGCCCAGCACTTTGGTGCAAAACTCATCACCCAAGGTCCATTTATTAAAGGCAAAGCGGATATCGAAGGCCGCCCCCAGCGATTGATCAAGGCTGGCCAGAATTGTCGGCGTAAAGCCCTTTGTCGCCAAACTCTCAAAGTTAATGCCAGGGGCACCTTGCAAACTCCCATGGCCTACCGCGTATTTCACCACATCGGTCATTTCATCCGGCGTATAACCAAGCCCTACGAGCGCTTCTGGCACCAAGCTATTGATGATTTTGAAATAACCACCGCCAGCAAGTTTCTTAAATTTCACAATTGCAAAATCAGGCTCAATGCCGGTGGTGTCACAATCCATCACCAAACCAATTGTGCCGGTTGGCGCGATCACCGTTGCTTGCGCATTTCGAAAACCATGGGCCTCGCCAAGCTCTAAGGCCGCGTTCCAGGCCTGCTCCGCCGCATCTGAGAGCACTTGATCTGGACATTTCGACCGATCTAAAGGCACTGGCGCAACGGTCAGCCCCTCATAGCCGTCAGCCTTGCCGAAGGCTGCCCGACGATGGTTACGGATCACCTGCAACATCGACGCACGATTTTCACTGTAGCGCGGGAAAGCCCCCAGCTCCGATGCCATTTCAGCCGACGTGGCATAAGACACCCCGGTCATCAGCGCTGTAATGGCGCCACAAAGTTGCCGGCCCTCTTCACTGTCATAGGAATACCCAGCAGCCATCAGCAAGCCACCAATATTGGCAAAGCCAAGGCCTAAGGTGCGGTAGTCATACGACCGCTGGGCGATTTCCTTTGAGGGGAATTGCGCCATCATGACCGAGACTTCCAAGGCGATGGTCCATAAACGGACCGCATGCTCAAACCCTTTGACGTCGAATTGCCCGTCGCCGCTGCGGAACTGCATCAAATTAAGCGACGCCAGATTACAGGCCGTGTCGTCGAGGAACATATATTCGGAACACGGATTAGAAGCGTTGATCCGGCCCCCTTGCGGGCAAGTATGCCATTCATTAATGGTGGTATCATATTGCAGACCCGGATCCGCGCTGGCCCAAGCCGCGTGGGCGATTTTATCCCACAGATCATTGGCCTCAATACTGGCATGCACACTGCCATCGGTCCGCCGAATCAAATCCCATTTACGATGGCCTTTGACAGCATCCAAAAAGGCGTTGGAAACGCGCACTGAGTTATTGGAGTTCTGCCCTGAAACGGTCAGATATGCTTCTGAATCCCAATCGGTATCATAGGTATTGAAAGCGATTGAAGTATACCCCTGACGGGCAAATTGAATCACCCGCTGGATATAGTTTTCAGGGATCATGACTTTGCGGGCCGCCAAGATGGCTTGCCGCAAGGGCATATTTATCTTCGGATCAAAGCGCCCATCATCCTTCAGCGCATCGGTGGCTTGGCAAGCTTCCATTACCGTCGTCATATGTTGCTTGGCCAGCTTCGAGCCGGTAACCAATGCCGCCACTTTTTGCTCTTCGACAACCTTCCAATCAATGAAGGCTTCGATGTCCGGATGGTCAACATCGACGGTCACCATCTTTGCCGCCCGGCGGGTTGTGCCACCGGATTTGATGGCCCCTGCGGCGCGGTCACCAATCTTCAAAAAACTCATCAAACCAGAGGATTTACCGCCGCCGGACAATGGCTCGTTCTCACCACGCAAATTCGAAAAGTTAGAGCCTGTCCCTGAGCCATATTTGAACAAGCGCGCTTCGCGCACCCAAAGGTCCATAATACCGCCGTCATTCACCAGATTATCGGCAACCCCCTGAATAAAGCAGGCGTGCGGCTGCGGATGCTCATAAGCAGATTTCGAGCGTGTCAGCTTAGCTGTTTTAAAATCAACATAGAAATGCCCTTGCGACGGGCCATCAATGCCATAGGCCCAATGCAGACCGGTATTGAACCACTGCGGTGAATTCGGCGCTGACATTTGCCGCGCCAACATATGGCACATTTCATCATAATAGGCGCGGGCATCGCTTTCAGTATCGAAATAGCCGCCCTTCCACCCCCAATAGGTCCAGGTGCCTGCAAGGCGATGAAAGACCTGTTTTGCGCTCATCTCTGATGTGCTGCGCTGATCTTCTGGCAGCGCTTTAAGCGCGGCATCGTCGCTGGCCTCGCGCCAGAGCCATTGCGGCACATCCTTTTCGCGCACCTTGCGTAAAACCGAGGGGACGCCTGCCCGGCGAAAATACTTCTGCGCCAAGATATCGCAGGCAACCTGCGACCACGCGGCTGGCACCTCAATGTCATCATGCTTGAAGACAACCGAGCCATCCGGGTTTCGGATTTCACTGCTGGTCGTGGTAAACTCGATACCGGTATAGGGATCCATCCCAGCAGCCGTAAACCGACGCGCAATTTTCATTCGAATACCCCTCCAAAAAACAGCAATGTCACCAAATGCGATGATATCTAGATGTAGACGCCACAGTCGGATATCATACCGCATGTGGGGCGGACGTTCAACACCAATCACTCTAAAAAACAAAATTTCCAGACAATATTGATTGAAATAAATCACATCATTATAAAATAAAAATACCTATTTCAGACAGTAAACACCAACCCTTGATTGCCAAAAATAAACTTTTAAAGTAAAATAAATTTTAAATATATTCACTTTTCTATAAAATTACATTTTTTTATCCAAAATTTCACAGAAAAACAGAACTCATAACGATTTTTGAAGCATAAGATTTCTATTATTTTTGTGTTATTCCACCTCTTATTTTGGGACTAAAGAGGCATTTACACATGTTGTATGATATTTCACCGCGCCATCGCGCGTCCTGAACGCAACAATTTTTCGCTGCGGAACCGCTATGGGCTTGCGCCTGAGCGCTTGCCGGGGAAGAATTCAACAAAACCCAACGGCCCCTAACCGATATCAACGAGGGCGCTGCAAATTACCTGGGAGGGGAAAATGACCGCGATCACACCACCACCGCTCAAAGTGTATTGGCAACCTGGCTGCTCGAGCTGCCTCAATACCAAAGAATTTTTACTGCGCCACAATATCGCCTTTGAAAGCATCAATGTGAATGCCGATGAAAATGGCTATCGCGAATTGATGGAATTGGGCGTCCGCTTGGTCCCGATTGTCCGCCGGGGAAGTGATTGGGCCAATGGCGCAGTGTTTCGCGATGTTGCCCGTGTTGCAGGTTTTGAATATGCCGCCCATGAGATGCTGTCACCGGCGCAATTGATTGACCGGCTTGATGTCATTTTAGCCGCCGCCCATCGCTACGCGGCACAACTCCCTGCCACGCATCTGGATGAAATTCTGCCGGGTCGGCCGCGCAGCTACCGTCAACTGGCTTACCATATTTTCAATATCCCCGAAGTGTTCTTAGAGCATTTTGAAAATGACGCCCCCTATACCTATGAGGCGCTACTCAGTCAGTTACCGCCTGAATTGGAAACCCATCAACAGCTTCTGGATTATGGTGCAGCGATCAGATTACGGCTTTTGGCATGGTGGCAAGCCACCGGCCAAACAACCGATTTCACGCAGCCAGGGAATGTTTATTATGGCGCGGTTTCGATGCATGAAGTCCTTGAGCGGACCGCTTGGCATTCTGGACAGCACACCCGCCAACTGATGATGACCTTGTCTTCAAAGCTCAGCCTAGAGCCTGATCAACCCCTGGCGAACGATGCCTTCGACGGTCTGCCGATCCCCAACCAAGTCTGGGATAATGAAACCAGTTTTGCCTAAAAATTGGGTAACATTATTTGCCCCAACTCAGCTTTTGAGCGGTTCTGAAAAGGAAGCGATATGGAAACCGATTACGTTGTTATTGGGGCCGGTTCAGGCGGTTGCACGGTTGCCGCCCGGCTGGTTGAAAGCGGCGCCCGCGTTGTCCTGCTGGAAGCTGGCCCGCCTGACCGCCATCCCTTCATCCATATCCCCGCTGGCTTACGTTATCTGCTGAACCACCCGACGTTAAATTGGAATTATGCCTCTGAGCCAGAGGCGGGGACGGCGGGCCGCGCCATCCACTGGCCGCGCGGCAAAACCCTTGGCGGTTCAAGCTCGATCAACGGCATGCTTTATGTGCGCGGTAATGCCAGCGATTACGATAACTGGGCGCAGCTTGGCTGTCGTGGCTGGAGCTATGATCAGGTTCTGCCCTACTTCAAAAAATCAGAATCAGTGCGCGGCGGTGATGACGCCTATCGTGGTCGCTCCGGACCATTGAAAGTCGAAGATTACCGCAGCATTTTGCCGCTCACACATCATTTTGTTGAGGCGGCACAAGAGGCTGGCTTCGCCTTAAACCCTGATCCAAATGCCGCGCACCAAGAAGGTGTTGCTTACGCCCAAATGACCCGCAAAGGTCGCTTCCGGGGATCAACGGCCCGCACCTATCTGCAGGCCGTTGCAGGTGACCCTCATTTGCAGATCGAAACCAACGCCCGGGCCACAGGACTGGTTATGGACGGCAAACGCTGCACCGGTGTGCGCTTCCAGCAAAACGGCCAAGGCCGGCAAGTCAATGCCCGAGCTGAGGTAATTCTTGCGGGCGGTGCCGTCAATTCCCCGCATCTATTGCAGATTTCCGGCATTGGCGCGGGCGACCATCTGCGCGGCCTTGGGATCGACGTTGTCCATGAATTACCTGGCGTTGGTCAAAACCTGCAGGATCATTACGTGATCCGCGTCATGCACCGGGTGACGGGCGCAACCTCCATCAACGCGCTGGCGCGGGGCTGGCGGCTGGCCCGCGAAGCCGTGCGCTTTGCCACCACCGGTCGCGGCGCGCTTGCATTTGGGGTCACCAGCGCGATGGTTTTCAGCCACAGCCGGGAAGGCTTGTCCGCGCCTGACATCCAATTGCTGTTCACCCCCGCCAGTTATCACATCAACCGTGTCCTTGGGTTAGAGCATGAAGATGGCATGACCGTTGCCATCTGCCCTGTAAGACCGGCAAGCCGTGGCAGCATCATGGCCGCCTCTGCCGATCCAATGGCAGCGCCGCTGATCAAACCGAATTATCTCTCTGATAACGATGATTTGCGGGTTCTGCGGGCCGGCTATGCACAAACAAAAGCGATTTTTGCCGCCCCCGCACTGGCCCAAGTCAGTGCCGGCATGCGCCAACCGGTAGCTGATTTTGACCGTGATGAAGACTTTGATCAGTTTTGCCGAGAAACCGGCGCAACCTTGTACCATCCTGTGGGCACCTGCAAGATGGGCGAGGACGCCATGGCGGTTGTCGATCCACAGCTGAAAGTCCACGGCATTGATGGTTTACGGGTTGTTGATGCCGCCGTGATGCCGCGCCTGACCAGCGGCAACACCAATGCGCCGACAATCATGATCGCCGAAAAAGCAGCTGATATGATTCTTGCCGGTGACGCCTGATAGGCCGCCCTTACGCCCGCTGCGCGGCCCCCGGCTGTATCTGAAAATCATTCAGCCCGGCCCGGTCGCTGCCGCGTAATAGAAATAAGCTACGCACAGATTGATCATAGCCACCTTTTTCATGGTGAATCTTGGATGCCAAAGCGCGGTCATAATGGGAGCTTGTTGGCATCAATCGAAGCGTCATCCCCCGGCGCGGTTGGGCCGATGTATTGACCGCCGAGCCATGATAAAGATACACATCATGCAACGAGATTTGCCCTGCCTCTAAGGCCACATCAACCGCTTCGGCTTCATCAAAAGCGTCTGCCGCAAGCTCTTGGTTCAAGGTATAATTTGGATCATTGTTAATGGTGTGATCAGCCAAGCGTTTGGCTTTATGCGAACCAGGAATGAAACGCATACAGCCATTTTCCGGGGTTGCGTCATCGACCGCGATCCACACGGTACACGTTGCCAGGGGCCGAATTGGCCAATACGCACCATCTTGATGCCAGGGGGTTTTTTTACCATTGACCGCTGGCTTGGCAAAAAAACTCATATTCCAAAGGGCGATGTCCGGGCCAATAAGCTGTGCCACCATGTCCAGGATGGCCGGGTCACGGGCATATTCCAAAAACCCAAGATCAAAGCTGAGTAAGTCTGGGCAGTTATCACGAAAGTCCGGATATTTCTCGAGCAACGCGGCGTGATCAGCTCGAATGCGCTGCAAGGTTTCAGTTGGTAATTTGAAATCCGGAAACACATAGCCGTGTTCATGATATTGCGTAATTTCGGCTGAATTTAGCATCGCCCTCTCTCCGGTAAACTGTTTTGAGATTGAGTGTTCCCTGCATCCGCACAGACGTCAATATAAAGGCACCCCGGATCCATGCAGATCATCCATACTGGCTTTGCGACCGCTTAATCGCGGTCAATCAAGCCTGCACCAGCCCCGTGAGTCCTCGATTCCGCTGTTGCGGGAACAAGCGCACGCTGAAAGAAATCGCGCACCCCTTGCCAAGCGCTACCATCTACCATAATGGCTTGATCCATCGCGCTTTCCGGCGCTTGAGCCGCGGGATCATACCTCAGGCACCCGCCATCCTGCGGCTGCAAAAGCCCCCCTGCCCGCTGTAAAATGGCGGCCGCGATGCCGGTTACCAATAATGGTTGATCTACCCTTGAGATATCCAGCAACTGTCCGTCAGCATTTGACCGCAACCAATCCGCTGCCGCTGACCCCGCAAACAGCGCTGATGCCCGTATCCCATCGTTTGTGGCCAGCGCGGCACAATCACCAGCGACGTTAAAACAGATGTCACGACTGCTTGTTGTGGCGGCAAAACTTTCGAGGGCTTGTAACAGGGTTTGAGCTGCTGCTGGCACCCCTTGGCGGGCCAACCACACCACGCCGCTTGCGACATCCTCGCCCAGACCATAGGGCACCCCTGCGCCCCGAACAGCGCGGGTCACAATAAACGCTGTTTCATTCGCGGACAGCGGCCCAATCTGATTGCTGCCGGCACTCATTGTGGGCGCGCCGTGAACGTCCAGCCATCGGCTGATTGCAAGGTCAAGTCGGGCGGCTGCGGCGCCCCCTGATAGAGCGTGATCCGCGTCCATAAATCAGATTTTGGATCAAATTTACTGGCCCCAAAGAAAGCCAATTTGAAGCGCAGCAGGTCAATCGGCCGGGTACCATCAGCGATCAGGTTATCCTGCACCTCACTGTACGGCGCAGACGCGGCAGCCTGCACCCGCCGCACGGTTTGCCGGTGGTTTGCAAATTGCAGCAGGAAAGCGGCGAGGCTTTGGGTTTCTGGCCAGTCAGATAAATCATGGCTTAGGGCCTGAACATCGCGGGCAATGGCCAAGGGCATTTCTAAATCACCGCCAGGTTCACGGTGACGAAAGCCAAAGCGCGGCTCCAGCTTTTCTTCGGAATAATACCAAAACCGCGCCGACGCGGCGGGCGAGGTGAAATCAAAATCCCAAACCCAAGCATAGCGGTCAGCCAGCAACATTTGCAACCTGCCAATGGTCATCGTCGGATCAACTGGCGGCGGCGGCGGTGCGGCTAAGGTAGCCGCCAGGTCATCAATCAGATCACCCTGAGGCTCCAGCAAAAGGGCAACCACCAATTCTTGCGTTTCAACCCCGTAATGATCTTCTGCATAGCGATAAAGCGTATCCCACGGCTGCAAGGCATCCACAATCAGACTCGCGGCGCGGCTGCGAAAGTCGGCACATTCTGTCGCTAAAACCTTGATGCGGTCTGCCTGAAGGGCATCATCGACCCGCCAATCGGCAACCTGTTGTGCGGCACGGGCCAGCATATCGACAAAGATTGACCAACTTTCAGGCATTACCGATGGCAGCCCACGCACCCGCGCCAAAGCCTGCTCCCGAGCAGTCACCCAGTGATCCATCAGCACCGGGTGGCGCACTAAAAAAGGTGCCATCCCCAGACCCGTTGCATTGCCAACCCCCAGGTATTGCGCCAGCGTCGGAGTCAATTCAACCGCCTTCGGGCCGCCTTTTACCTTGGCAATATGATCAACCAAGCCAAGGGTGAACCAGCGGAACAAATAAACAGCTAGCATTTCAACTTGAAAAGCGCCTTGTGTTTCTGGCCGGTCAGCAATTCGCTCCCGGTCAGCACAGCCAAATTTACCGCTGCCATAAACCGCTGTGGTGCGCATCAGATAGCCAACATCAGCCACCTGCTCAACGCTCGGCTGCTGGCCTGCCGCCAAACAATCGGAAATATAATCGAACAGCCGGATACTTTTATTTGCGCGCGCTAAAACCAATTCACTTGGCAGAAACCGGCCTGCTTCTTGGCGCGGGGTATTTTCTGCCAGCCGGGCAATATCCGCCGCACTCGGCACCCCGTCAAATAAGCTGAAGGTTGCATCCCAGGCTTCAGCGATCACCCTGTCACTGCGCTGCTCGGGATCCAGATAGTGACTGAATACCACCAACGTATAGGTACGCCCCGGGGCTTTCGCGGTAATCAGCGCCTGACCATAGCCGTTGTCATCGAGGTCCAATTGCCGCTCAAACGTCCACGCCTCGTTTGCCAGGCGGCGCAGCAATACCTGCATAAAGCTGAGCCGTGTCGCAAATGACGATCCCATACGTTCCAGCCGCATGACCTGCGCTGCGGGCCGTAAGGGTATGTCAACAATCTGGCGGGGATGTGGTTCCATGACTTATCCCTGATGTCCGCCAAAGGAGGCCGCAAAGAAATTAAGCCAGTTTTCACCAGAAATCTGCGCCACTTCTGCAGCTGAAAAGCCAACCGCGTGCAAGCCTTCGCGGATATGATCAAACCCCGTACTGTTTTTAAACCATTCTGGTTGCGCGGGGAAACCAGCAGCACTGGCTGTACCCTCACCAAAATCTGTCTCACGGGTCCAGGTACCATTGCGCATCCAGGCCACCACACTATCGGGCTGATCTTGACAGAGGTCACTGCCAAAACCGATGTGATCAATGCCCATCAAATCAGCTGTTCGCGCCACCATGGTGCAGAAATCATCTAACTGGCAGTCTGACTTACCGGCTAAATGATGCGGATATAACGAGAACCCCAACATGCCGCCACTGTCACCCAGTGCTTTCAAAACAGTGTTTGATTTATTGCGCAAGGCGTCATGCCAAAACGCCGGGTTGGCGTGGGTAATGGCAATGGGGCGTTCTGAAATCTCAATCGCCTCGAGGGTCGAGCGTTCGGCAGAATGACTCATATCGACGACCAGGCCAACCCGGTTCATCTCGCGGATGACTTGTCGGCCCATGCGGGTAATGCCCGGATCGTCACTTTCATAACAGCCGGTCGCCAACAGACTTTGATTGTTATAGGACAATTGCATAAAGCGGACGCCAAGATCATGGCAGACCTCTACCAGGCCGATGTCATCTTCAATCGGTGAGCAGTTTTGCAGGCCAAAAATGATCGCTGTTTTCCCGGCAGCGTGTGCCGCGGTGACATCTGCCGCTGTGCGGCCCGGCACAATCAGGTCGCCATGCGCTTCAAAGCGCCTATTCCACGCAATAATGTTTTCGACAGTTTCACGGAAGTCTTCGTGATAACAAATCGTGACATGCACAGC
Source organism: Nisaea sp. (assembly GCA_042088965.1). GTDB lineage: Bacteria > Pseudomonadota > Alphaproteobacteria > Thalassobaculales > Thalassobaculaceae > TMED26. The sequence continues at coordinate 79,280 of JBELLC010000001.1, forward strand.
AGCCAAACCCGCGCTGTTCATCTGCTGGAATATTTTTTCTGACCAACGGCTGTATTGCAGACCGTCAATCACCATGGGTGTCTTCATCATGACCTATACAGCGACTTCATAAAACATTGACGTCAACAAACGCTCAATATCGCGATCAAGCAATCAAAAAACTCCCTGACCGATTTTAATGTGCGCTTATGACACAACCCGAAGGCATTAATACATGTGTTGACCGCCGTTGATGGAGAGCGTTGACCCGGTGATAAACCCGGCCTCATCTTCCACTAAAAACAGCACCCCCCGGGCAATCTCCGAGGCGTATCCCAAGCGCTTTACAGGCACCCGGGCAACGATTTTTTCAAGGACATTCTCGGGCACAGCGGCAACCATGTCGGTATCAATATAGCCGGGTGCAATGGCATTGACGGTAATCCCATGGCCCGCCCCCTCTTGCGCCAGGGCTTTGGTGAACCCGTGGATGCCTGACTTGGCAGCGGCGTAATTCACTTGCCCGTATTGCCCAGCCTGACCGTTGATGGAGCCAATATTCACAATCCGTCCAAAGCGCCGTTGCCGCATGCCGTCAATGACCGCTCGACACATGTTAAAACACGAGCCCAAATTGGTATCGATCACGGCTTGCCACATCTGGTGGTCCATCTTGTGCATGGTGCCATCGCGGGTGATCCCGGCATTGTTCACCAGCACGTCAACTTGCCCCAGATCCTCGGCGATTTGCGCCACCCCCGCTTGGCATGCCGCAAAATCAGATACATCCCAGCGATAGGCCGCAATGCCGGTTTCGGCGGTAAAAGCAGCGGCCCGTTTGTCATCTCCTGCGTAAACAGCGGCAACCGTAAAGCCCGCGTCCTTTAACTTCGCTGAAATTGCTGCCCCGATACCGCGGGTACCGCCCGTTACAATGGCAATCTTGGTCATATTCTGATCCTTTTCCTCATCATAAACGGAGGCCGGAGCAACCTGCTTAGTCGCGTTCGACGCACATCGCGATGCCCATGCCTCCACCAATACATAACGTCGCCAGTCCCTTTTTGGCGTCGCGCTTTTGCATTTCAAATAGTAATGTCGTCAACACCCGCGCGCCGGAGGCCCCGATCGGATGACCAAGGGCAATGGCCCCGCCATTGACGTTCAACTTATCTGTATCCCATGCCAAATCTTTGGTCACCGCACAAGCCTGGGCGGCGAAAGCTTCATTTGCTTCGATTAAATCAAGATCATCGACGCTCCACCCTGCTTTCTCTAAGGCTGCCCGCGAGGCTGGGATTGGCCCTGTGCCCATGATCGCCGGATCAACGCCGCGCGTGGCCCAGGAGACAATCCGCGCCATCGGCACCACCCCGCGTGCTTCCGCTGCTGACGCGCGCATCAGCACCAAGGCAGCCGCACCATCGTTAATGCCTGACGCATTGCCCGCAGTCACCGTGCCATCCTTGGCGAAAGCTGGGCGCAGTTTGCCCAGAGTCTCCACCGAAGTGCCGTGCTTTGGGTACTCGTCTTCACTGACAATCACATCACCTTTGCGGCCCTTGATTGTCACGGGGACGATTTCATCAGCAAATCGGCCGGCTTTTTGGGCGGCCTCTGCTTTATTTTGCGAGGCGGCCGCGAATTGATCCTGCTCTTCACGGCTTAATTGCCATTTCTGGGCCACATTTTCGGCTGTATTGCCCATGTGATAGCCATTGAAGGCATCCCAAAGACCATCGCGGATCATGGTATCAATCATTTTCGGATCGCCCATCTTGGTCCCATCGCGCAGATGCATGGCATGGGGGGCTTGGCTCATGCTTTCTTGGCCGCCGACCACCATAATGTCCGCATCACCAAGCTGGATCGCTTGTGCGCCCATCGCCACCGCGCGCAGTCCAGAGCCACATAATTGGTTAATGCCAAGGGCCGTTCGCTCAACCGGGATACCAGCGTTAACCGCGGCTTGACGGGCCGGGTTTTGGCCTGCCGCAGCTGTCAGGATTTGCCCGAGAATCACCTCATCAACATCATCTGGCGCGGTCTTGGCCCGGCGTAACGCCTCGCGAATGGCAACCTCGCCCAGATAATGCGCAGGCACCGCGCTCAAGCCGCCATTGAAAGCCCCAATGGGGGTGCGGGCCGCACCAGCAATCACAATGTCATCCATAACTCATTCCCTTATTTTCAAACAATCGGCACTTAGCGGCCATCCAGCCTTGCCCTTTTGACCATTACATCAAACGATTGTGGGGCCCTTTGATTGCCCTCTTATCCTCCACCCATGCCCAATCATCGCAGCTGTGCGCAGTGTTGGCACGCAGATTCATGAGCGAACACGGGGATTATACACATTTTCATCTAAATACGGAAAGGCGCTGAAAACCGATGGCTGCGAAGCCGCTGGCGCCGCTTTCACATAATGCGGCGATAATTGATCCACAGATGTCACCCCCAAGAGCCCCATGGTAATCGACAGCTCAATCTCTAACAGCTCTAACAGGCGTACCACCCCGGCGCTGCCGCCCGCCGCCAAGGCACAACACATCAACCGGCCAATGGCGACCATATCGGCCCCCATGGCGATCGCCTTGGCAATATCGGTGCCGCGTTGGATACAGCCGTCCAAAATGATTTTCGCCTTGCCATCAACAGCGGCAACGACTTCTGGCAGCAAGGCCATTGAACCTTCTCCATGATCAATCTGCCGGCCACCATGGTTTGACACCCAGATTATTTCAGCGCCATGTTCGACCGCCAAGGCTGCGTCCGCAGGGTGCTGAATGCCTTTCAATGCCAGCGGCAAATCATAGGTATCTTTGAACCGTTTTACGTCGTCCCAATTCAGTTGCGCCTGCCAGTTGCGCCCGGTACTCGACGCCACCCAAGATTTCACAAAGCGTTTGGCGATATCGCGTTCCCGGCGGCTATAAAAAGCGCTATCGACGGTAAAGCAAAAACCATCATAGCCTGCCCCAATCACCCGTTTGATGATGTCATCGGTCCAAGCATCATCACCGCGTTTGTAGAGTTGAAACATCTTTAAGCCACTGCCGGCAGCGGCAACTTGTTCGAGCGAGACTTTCGAGACCGAACTTAAACACATGCCCGCGCCAAACATGGACGCGCCAGCGCAGGCGGTAACCCCGCCTTCGGGCGTGAAACTTTCAAGCGAGCCAACAGGCGCTAACATCACTGGCAAGCGCAGGTCTCGGCCCAGAAAAGTGCTGGCGCAGGAAACATCCCCAACATCTACCAGCACCCTTGGGCGCAGGGCCAATGAATCGATCGCCAATCGGTTGCGCTTAAGGGTGGTTTCGCTGTCAGTGCCGCCTTGTAAATAATCCCAAATATTCTCATCTAGCGTTTCGCGTGCTGCATCTATGATTTCATGGAGGCATTGAAAGCGTTCTTCATTGGACAACATAACGTAACCTCAATTTTTACGGACGATCTGCGGGTTGGTGCAAATACTTTCGGACTATGAGAGTGTCGCGCGCTCCGCCAGAGCAATCAAGCAAGCATTTCGTTGTATCGCCCAGCGCTCACAGGCGCCGCCGTTAGACAGCCGCGACGCCATTTAATGGACTGTTCACATGAGCGGCGCCAAGCACGCCATCTGGCGTCCACATCACAGCTTGCGGGACCGCAAAGCGACTGGGAAAGGCCACAGGCTCGACCTCCTCAAGCGCAGCAACGGTTGCCAGTGCTGCTTGCTGTTCCGCGGAGAACCGTTGGTCAACTGTCAGCGCATCCAGGGTGCTCATGTCAAACCGCGGATGCGCCATCGCCGCCTCGAGGCTGAGGCCATGGCCAGCCATCAATTGCGCAATCTGAAACACGCAAGGCATGATCCGCCGACCGCCAGAGGCACCAACAGCGAACCAAGGCTTGCCCTCTTTCAAGGCCAGCAAGGGGACCATATTTGACAATGGCTTCACGCCTGCAGCCAATGAATTGGGACGCCCCGGACGAGGATCAAACCAGTTCACCCCGTTGTTCATTAAAATACCGCTGGCCGGGAGCACCACCCGCGCCCCAAACCGTGACAACAATGTTGTTGTGATCGACACCATATTGCCCTCCTGGTCGGCGGCGGAAAGGTGCGTGGTGCAAGCCCGGTCGCCCACATCACCGCTGTGACCCAAGTGTTCAAAGCGGTAGCGATAAGCAGCAATCATGGCGGCCGCCCAATCAGCTAATTCGGCGGGATGGGGCGCTTGGCCGTTTGGCTGGGTGGTCAAATTGGCCATGGTATCCGCTAATGTTGGCCCAGCTGTCATCCCCGGCGGGACGCAATACGTTACCCCTGGCGTCGGTGACAACCGCAGCGGGTCAACCTCATCAACCGCGTAATGAGCAAGATCATCACCATCAATCGGACTGCCCGCTGCCTGCAGGTCTTTGATCA
>JBELLC010000001.1:83772-127553 GCA_042088965.1 Nisaea sp.
TGAGCAAGATCATCACCATCAATCGGACTGCCCGCTGCCTGCAGGTCTTTGATCAACATTTGCGCCAGATCACCGTGATAAAAATCGCCCGCGCCCGCGTCAGCCAAATGCTGCAAACTCGCCGCTAAATTACCAAGCGGCAGATACTTGGTCGCCGCCGCAATATCAACACTTGGCGGCAATCCAGCGGGTAGCCAAATGCGTTTACTTTCCTCATATTTACGCAATAACGTTGCGTCGGCGGCGGTATTCAACGTCGTCCACCATGTCAGCCGGTGCCCTCGAGCAGCCAGATCAGCAGCGGGTTGGATAAGGGCAGGCAGCGGCATCTTGCCAAAGCGCGCTGCCGCATGGGCATAACCTGCAACCGATCCGGGAACGGCAATCGCCAAGGGCCCTGAGATATTGCGATCCTCGGTCACAGCAGGCCACCCAAACAGATCGGCCCCTGCGCCGCCAGCCAAGGGATAAGCCCCTGGATCAAGTTTCGCCGACGACTTCATGGCGAAATCAATCACCCGGGTCACGCCCTCACGCGCTGAATGCACAACCATGAAACCACCGCCGCCAAGGCCGCTCATCCAGGGCTCTGCAACGGCCATCGCAAATGCTGTCGCAATGCCAGCATCAATGGCATTGCCGCCATCTTGCAAAACATTCGCGCCAATCTCTGCGGCTTCGATATTTTGCGCGGCCACAACGCCGCGCTTACCCGTCACCGCAGGCTTTGCAATTTGCCATGTCTCAAAGGGGGCTTGCATCACATTATCCTTTTGCCGACGAAACAACTCTCCCCGCAATCATCAGACCAAGCGATGGTCGGCGTCAAGTCACCGGCGATATGCTAGGATCGACAAAAGACAGCCTGAACGGATTGCGATCACATGGCAGATCAGCCGATTAAAACCCTGGTCATCGTTGGCCCCACCGCCAGCGGCAAATCCGCTTTGGCGCTGGATCTGGCTCAGCGCTTGGATGGGGTGATCATTAACCTAGATGCGATGCAGGTTTACCATGAATTAGACATTCTGACCGCCCGCCCAAGTGCCGCGGATCTGGCCCAAGCACCTCACAGGCTGTATGGTTTTCAGCCTGCAAAAGAGGCCTATTCGGCAGCGCTATGGCGCGACCAGGCGATGGCCGAGATTACCCAAGCCGCCGCTGCGGGACAGCTACCCATCCTCTGCGGGGGAACCGGCTTTTACCTACAAGCCCTGCTTGAGGGGTTGTCACCGATTCCGGAAATTCCACAGACCATCCGCCAACAGCTGCGCGCCACGCATTCAGAAATAGGCGGCAGCGCGTTCAAGCAAAAACTGGCGCGGCTTGACCCGATCACAGCCGCACGCCTGCATGATGGCGATCGTCAACGCTTGATCCGCGCCATGGAAGTGGCCGTTGCCACAGGTCTGCCCTTATCGGATTGGCACCAGCGCAGCAATACCGGCATGGCCAATATCAGGCCGCTGATTTTTGTCATGTCACCGCCGCGGGAGAGCCTCTATCAGCGCTGCGACCAACGCTTTTTAACCATGCTTGCGACCGGTGCGCTTGACGAGGTGGCGCAATTAGATGCTTTGGGCCTGGCCCCTGACCTGCCTGCAATGAAAGCTGTTGGCGTGCCACAGCTTATTGATTATATTCATCAAAAAATCACCCTTGAGCACGCGATTGAGATTTCACAGCGTAATACACGGCGTTACGCTAAACGCCAGCTGACCTGGTTCACAAACCAAATCAAACAATTTCACCCTATAAAAACGCAATATTCAGAAAAGATTGCTGAAAATATCTTTCCGAAAATTCGTCAGTTTCTATTGACCGCGGCCGATTGAAAGATTAGTTTCGCGGCGTTCCCACCCGGAAACGGGTTGTATGGGTGTTATCGCCGTGAAAGCGGCTGTTCGAGGACAAACCAAGATGAGTATCGCATTAGACACTACCGGCAGCGCATTGCCTGCCGCCGCTGAGAACGCTGAGACAAAAACCATGTCTGGGGCCGCCATTATTTTGGAATCCTTGCAAGACCTCGGGGTAGAAGTTGTCTTTGGCTACCCCGGTGGTGCCGTCTTGCCGATCTATGATGAATTGTTTAAACGCAATGCGATCCGCCATATTTTGGTCCGTCATGAACAAGCCGCGGTGCATGCAGCAGAGGGGTATGCCCGCTCAACTGGCAAGGTTGGCTGTGTTTTGGTGACCTCGGGTCCAGGGGCCACAAATGCGGTGACCGGGCTCACCGACGCGTTAATGGATAGTATTCCGTTGGTGTGCCTGACCGGTCAAGTGCCAACCCATTTGATTGGCAATGACGCTTTCCAAGAAGCCGACACCACGGGCATCACCCGCCCTGCGACAAAGCATAATTACTTGGTCAAGGACGTTAACAAGCTGGGCACTGTGATGCACGAGGCTTTTTATGTGGCCTCCCATGGCCGCCCGGGTCCGGTGGTGATTGATCTGCCAAAAGATGTGCTCTTAACCGACGGCGAATATGCCCCGCCCAAACAAGTTAATCATCGCAGCTACCGCCCGCAAGTTGACGGCAAAGGCGATGCGATTGTCGCGGCAATGGAATTAATCGCCAGTGCCAAACGGCCGATTTTTTATGGCGGTGGCGGGCTGATTAATGCCGGCCCGGAGGCCAGCCGACTGTTACAGGAATTGGTGCATCTGACAGGTGCGCCCTGCACCCTGACACTGATGGGGCTTGGCGCATTTCCATCGTCAGACAAGCAATTTGTCGGCATGCTGGGCATGCATGGCACCTATGAAGCAAACTTGGCGATGCATGATTGTGATGTGATGATCAACATCGGGGCGCGCTTTGATGACCGCGTGACCGGCTTGTTGAGCGCGTTTTCGCCAAATTCTAAGCGTATTCACGTCGACATCGACCCCTCATCCATCAACAAGAATGTCACCGTCGATATCCCCATCATTGGCGATGCCGCGCGGGTGCTCGCCGAGATGGTCAAAATCTGGAAAGCCAAGCAGTATAAGCTGGATCAAAACGCTCTCGCCACCTGGTGGCAGCAAATCAATGGTTGGCGCCAACGTGATTGTCTGGCCTACAAACAAACGGGCACAGAGATTTTGCCGCAACATGCCATCCGGCGTTTGTTTGAAAAAACCCAAGACAAAGACTGCTATATCAGCACCGAAGTGGGCCAGCATCAAATGTGGGCCGCACAATATTATGGCTTTGATGAACCCAATCGTTGGCTCACTTCTGGCGGGCTTGGGACCATGGGGTATGGCCTGCCTGCCGCTGTCGGCGCACAAATTGCCTATCCGGATAGTCTGGTGATCGACATTGCGGGCGAAGCGTCGATTTTGATGAACATTCAAGAACTTTCAACCATTGCCCAATACCGCCTGCCGGTGAAAATCTTCGTCATTAACAACCAGTGGATGGGGATGGTGCGGCAATGGCAGGAACTGAACCACGGTGGCCGCTACTCGCAAAGTTATTCCGAAGCTTTGCCCGATTTTGTTAAATTAGCAGAATCTTTTGGTGCAAACGGTCTGCGGGTGAGCGATCCAAACCAGCTTGATGCGACGATTGACGAAATGATCGCGATTGACGGCCCAGTGATTGTCGACGTCTGTGTCAAACGCGATGAAAACTGCTTTCCGATGATCCCCTCGGGAGCGGCACATAATGACATGTTGCTTGGGCCTGAAGACCAAGCGTCCAAGAAGACCTCAGAAAAAGGCAAGGCTCTGGTTTAACAGAGTTTATAAAAATGCCGCGTGATTGTGTTGCCAAGCGACACAATCACCCCCGACGGAGTGAAACACGTGACCAGCAGTCCCGATTTAAGTGAGCCACATACAATCGCCGTCCTTGTTGCCAATGAGCCCGGCGTTCTCGCACGGGTGATTGGCCTGTTTTCTGGCCGTGGTTATAACATCACCAGTTTGACCGTGTCAGAGGTCGATGATGAGAACAGCCTGTCGCGGATTACCATTGTTACCAGCGGCACCCCAATGGTGATTGAACAGATCAAAGCCCAACTTGGCCGTCTGGTGCCCGTTTACGAAGTGCATGATTTAACCAGTGACGGCGTCCACTTAGAGCGCGAATTGGCCTTGGTGAAGATCGTCAACAGTGGCGAAGACCGTATTGAGGCCCTGCGGATCGCAGATACTTTTCGGGCCCGCGCCCTTGACAGCACCTTGGAAAGTTTTGTTTTTGAGTTGACAGGCACGAGCCCAAAAATCGACGCTTTCATCAACTTAATGCTCGCACTTGGCCGGGTTGAAGTGTCACGCACGGGTGTGGCCGCCATCGCCCGCGGCGAAAAAGTCGATATGGAGGTCACAGGCATTACCCCAACCCGACGCCAAAAACCTGTCAGGCGGATTGGCAAATAAGACCGCGAAACAACACTGGACCTATGGGCACAGCGCCGCTACATCTCAGCGCGGCAACGTTTTGGTTAAACAACTGCGCGCTTGGTCCACGGCAATCATCGACTGCTATGCAAGCTTGCACATAAACAAAAGAGGAAAGACATCATCATGAGGGTTTACTATGATCGCGATGCCGACGTTAATTTGATCAAGACCAAAAAAGTCGTGATCGTCGGATACGGAAGCCAGGGCCATGCCCATGCCAACAACCTCAAAGACAGCGGCGTCACGGATGTTGCCGTCGCTTTGCGGGCTGACAGCTCAAGCTGGGCCAAAGCCGAAGCGGCAGGTCTGAAAGTTATGACGGTTGCAGAAGCGGCTGCGTGGGGTGATGTCCTGATGATGCTGACGCCGGACGAATTACAGGGCGATATCTATGTTGACGATATCGCGCCAAATATTCGCGAAGGCGCTGCCATTGCCTTTGCCCATGGCTTGAACATCCATTTCAACTTGATTGAAGCCCGCAAAGACATTGATGTCTTCATGGTCGCCCCAAAGGGCCCTGGCCATACGGTGCGCTCCGAATATATGCGCGGCGGCGGGGTGCCATGCCTGATTGCTGTTGACCAAGACGCGTCTGGTAATGCCAAGGAAATTGGCCTGTCCTATGCCTCTGCCATCGGCGGTGGCCGCGCCGGTGTGATCGAGACAAGCTTTAAAGAAGAATGCGAAACGGATCTGTTCGGCGAGCAGGTCGTGCTCTGCGGCGGCCTCTGTGAGCTTATCAAAGCTGGTTATGAGACCTTGGTTGAGGCCGGGTACGCCCCTGAAATGGCTTATTTCGAGTGCTTACATGAGGTCAAATTGATCGTTGATTTGATCTATGAAGGCGGTATTGCCAACATGAACTACTCGATTTCAAATACCGCTGAGTACGGCGAGTATGTGACCGGGCCACGGATTGTGACGGATGAAACCAAAGCGGAAATGAAGCGGGTTTTGGCCGATATTCAATCTGGCAAATTCTCCCGCGATTGGATGCTGGAAAACAAAGTTAACCAAACCAGCTTTAAAGCCATGCGTCGGCGCGCTGCAACCCATGAGATCGAAGAGGTCGGCGGTAAGTTGCGGGCAATGATGCCTTGGATTCAGGAAAACGCCTTGGTTGATAAAGCCAAAAACTAATCATTATCAGGCGGCGCTGTGAGGTTTACAGCGCCGCCACATAATGCTGCGATCGTGATCTGCATCTCGGTTTTACAGGGCCTGAGTGCCGCCACTTGCCCATCGGTGAGCAAGCTGGCCCCTAATCATTTGCAACGAAACTAAAATACGCATTCCGCCAAATGCAATTCTTTGTTAGTTTAAGTCGTAAAACTACTTTCAAGCTGCGCGTAGCGTCTTTTGTGGCTTGGGAACCGGCACGTGCCTGACAAGGCAATGGGTGCTGCGCAACCATCGGGGCTTAAGGCAAATTATGATTTTCGCAAACCTTCTCGGCATGCTTTCAGCAGACATGGCTATTGATCTGGGGACAGCGAACACCCTGGTCTATGTCAAAGGTCGCGGCATTGTCTTGAATGAGCCGTCGGTTGTGGCAATCGCCACGGTCCGAGGTAAAAAACAAGTCCTTGCTGTTGGCGATGAAGCGAAAATGATGCTTGGCCGGACGCCTGGGAATATTCAAGCCATCCGTCCCTTACGCGATGGTGTGATTGCCGATTTTGAAGTCGCCGAAGAAATGATCAAGCATTTCATCCGTAAAGTTCATAACCGGCGCAGCTTTGCCTCCCCGCAAGTCATCGTATGTGTGCCCTCGGGGTCAACCGCTGTTGAACGCCGCGCCATTCAAGAATCCGCTGAAAGCGCTGGTGCCCGCCGGGTATTCTTGATTGAAGAGCCGATGGCCGCGGCGATTGGCGCCAGCTTGCCCGTGACCGAGCCAACAGGCTCGATGGTTGTCGATATTGGCGGCGGCACCACCGAGGTGGCTGTGCTGTCCCTTGGCGGCATTGTCTATTCACGATCCGTGCGTGTGGGTGGCGATAAGATGGACGAAGCAATCATTGCCTATATTCGTCGTAATCATAATCTGCTGGTTGGTGAAGGCAGCGCCGAGCGGATCAAAAAAGAAATCGGCTCTGGTTATCCGCCAGAAGACGGCATTGGCCTGACCATGGAAATCAAGGGCCGGGACCTGATGAATGGCGTCCCCAAAGAGGTCATCATCGACCAAGCCCAAATCGCCGATAGCTTAGCGGAACCGGTGAGTCAAATCGTCGAAGCTGTTAAAGTTGCCTTGGAACAAACACCGCCTGAACTTGCCGCCGATATCGTTGATAAAGGGATTGTGCTGACAGGGGGTGGTGCTTTGCTTGGCAATCTCGATTTTGTTTTGCGCCACTCAACCGGACTTCCGGTCTCAATTGCTGACGACCCACTATCCTGCGTTGCTTTAGGTACGGGGCGTTGTTTGGAAGAAATGAAAGTGTTACGTAACGTCTTGATTGGCGCGTATTAACGCCTGTCGAGAGTCGCTGAGAGGCCCACCCGATGTCTCAACGCCGCCCAATATCATTTACCGGCATGGTGCAGCCGCTTGGTAACTTTTGGAACCGGTTTGCCTTTGTGTCGCTGCTGTGTATCGCCTTCACTGTCATGTTGGTTGGCAAGGCCGACATTGCGTTGATCAATCGTTTCAAGGTCCATGTTGCCGATACCGCAGCCCCCATTCTAGACGTCCTCTCCAAGCCTGCGCATAGCTTGAACCAAGCGATTATCGCCACCCGTGAATGGCGCGATTTGAAGGCAACCAATCTGCGACTACAGGAAGAAAACGCCCGTTTGCAACGCTGGCAAGGCGTTGCCTTGGCGTTAGAGGCTGAAAACCTTGCCTTGCGGGCATTGACACAATTCCAGCAAGGCCCGCGGCCAAATTTCATTAGTAGCCGTGTCATCGCTGATGGTGGCGGGCCGTTTGTGCACAGCGTCATGATCAATGCGGGCCAGAAAGCTGGTGTTCGGCGCGGTCTCGCTGCCATCTCCAAAGACGGCTTGGTGGGCACGGTTGTAGATCATGGCGACCGCCACAGCCGGGTATTATTGATCACAGACCTGAATTCACAAATCCCCGCCGTGGTCGAACGTTCGCGCGCGCCTGCCGTGGTGGCCGGTGACAACAGCTCCCGTTTGAAATTATTGTTTTTGCCCCAAAACGCCAATGTTCGAACCGGTGACAGGATCGTGACCTCGGGACATGGTGGTGTTCTGCCCGCCGGCATCGCAATTGGCACTGTCACCGCAATGACCAAAGAGGGCATCCGCATTACCCCTGTTGTCGACTGGGACGCATTGGAATATGTGCGCATTTTAGATTACCAACTTGATGGTGTGGTGTCGCCCGCCCCGGGCGAGCGGCCAGTGTTTTCCATCCCGCGCGGACGCAGCGAAAGCCAACCTTTTTGGATTCCAAAAGTCTTGAGTGAACGGCAATGAGGCTAGCATTTGCACATCGCTTGGACAGCTGGTCGCGAAATATCATTCCGAGTTTGAGTTTGGTTGCCTTGGTCCTGCTGAGTGCGATCCCCTTTGCCTTTCCATTTTCGACATCTGCCAGCCCTTATTATGTCCTCATTGGTCTTTTCTACTGGACCACTTTTCGGCCTGATCTGATGCCAGCATCTGTTGTTTTCTCCATTGGTCTTTTGCAGGATATTTTGCTGGGCACACCAATCGGTTTGGGCGCCGTTATTCTGTTGGCCGTTTTTGGGGTAACCTTAAGCCAGAACCGGGCCATGATAGGGCGGCCTTTTTATATCGTCTGGCTTGGTTTTATCGCCATTACAGCAGGGGCGATGATGCTGACTTGGGTGCTGGCCTCCCTGCTGGCGACACATCCAATCCCGCTGGACGGCGTTGGTCTGCAATTGCTGATCACCATTGCAACATTCCCCTTTCTTGTTTGGTTGTTCGTGCGGATCCATCGTTATATTGTCATCTAGTTATGATGAATAGAGCTGCAGAACTTGAAAATCACCGCAAGGTCACACGCCGCACATTGCTGCTTGGCGGTGGTCAAATGCTGTTGTTCGGCACATTGGCGAGCCGCCTATATTACCTGCAGGTCATCGAGGCCGATAAATACCAGTTACTGTCCCAAGACAATCAATTCAATTTAGAACTACTGCCCCCCATCCGAGGCCGTATCTTTGACCGCCAGGGGATGCCGCTGGCCGATAATCAGGATAAATTCCGCATTGAAATTGTGTCTGAGCAGACAGGCAATGTGGCCGCCACACTCAACAAACTGCGCGCGATTATTGATATTCCAGACCATGAAATTCGCCGCGTTTTGCGCGATGTAAAGCGTAAACGCAGCTTTGTTCCCGTTACCGTCATTGAAAACCTTGGCCGCGAGGAAATTTCACGCGTCGCTGCAAACACCCCCTATTTGCCAGGGATAAAGATCGAGGTCGGCCGCAGCCGCCGCTATAATTTCGGTGTCGAGGCGGTGCATGTGACAGGCTATGTTGCTGCTGTGTCAGAATCTGAACTTACCGGCGATCCAATTCTAGAACTGCCTGATTTCAGAATTGGCAAAAGCGGCATTGAGAAAGCCTATGATTTGGATATGCGCGGCAATGCCGGACAACGCCAAGTGGAGGTCAATGCCCTTGGTCGGATCATTCGTAAAATGCCGGGAAATCAGGGCGAGCCTGGCACCGATATTACCTTAACCATCGATATGCGCTTACAGCAATTCGCCCATAACCGGCTTGAGCGCGGTAACGGCAAATGGGTCGCCCGCGACAGTGCCCAAGGCCAGAAAGCCTTGGACAAAGCAAACCCCACCATTCGTAACCGGTTTCAAGGCCGATCAGATATCCTGATTGATCCAGACGGCCACGCCATGGCGCCTGAAAGTGGCAGTGTGGTGGTGATGGATATCCATACCGGGGCGATCCTATCGCTTGTCTCGGCGCCAGGCTTTGACCCCAATAAATTTAGTAATGGGCTGTCCGCAGATGATTGGGAGGATTTGCTCTCAAACCCGCGCACACCGCTGAATAACAAAGCGATTGCCGGCCAATACTCCCCCGGATCAACGTTCAAAATGGTGGTCTGCCTGGCGGCGATGGAAGCCGGCATTGCCAATGAAAAAACCTTATTCACCTGTCCCGGTCACATCGATGTGGGGGATACTCGGTTCCACTGCTGGCGGCGCGCGGGCCATGGGGCTTTGGACATGATCGGGGCGATTGAGCAAAGCTGTGATGTCTACCTGTATGAAATCGCCAAACGCGTTGGCATTGACCGGATTAATGCGATGGCCACCCGCTTTGGTTTGGGAGCCATTTCTGGCGTTGATCTCGGCGGCGAACGGCGTGGATTAATTCCCAGCCGGGAATGGAAACTCGCCACTCTGGGAACACGTTGGCAGGTTGGTGAAACCATGAACAGTGGCATTGGCCAGGGCTTTGTGTTGACAACACCGCTGCAACTGGCGGCGATGACCGCGCGGTTTTCGAACGGTGGTGTCGGCGTAACCCCGCATATCATTGCCGATGACAATGCCAACAAAGCGGCGCCGAACATGGGTTTAAACCCCGCCCATCTCGCTGTTATCAAAAAGGCCATGCGGGCCGTGACCATGGGCCGCCGGGGAACGGCACGAAAAGCCGCAACAAATATCCCTAAATGGGAAATGGCCGGAAAAACAGGGACGGTGCAGGTGAAGCGCATTAGCCTGGCAGAACGTAAAGCGGGCATCACCAAAAATGCTGATCGCCGCTGGCGCGACCGTGACCATGCCCTGTTTGTCGCCTTTGCACCCTATGATGCGCCGCGCTATGCGGTTTCGGTTGTTGTCGAACATGGCGGCAGTGGCTCTGCTGTCGCGGCCCCGATCGCCCGTGATGTCATTGCGGAAATACATCGCTTAGATGCATTGGCGCGCCATCAGCAAACCCATAGCGGACCGCCAACCAAGCGGCGCAAAGGCTAGTAGTATGTCGCGCAATATCTGGCATGATAATCGCCTTAACCCCCCTGAATTGACCCTGACCCAGCGTTTTTTGCAAATCAATTGGCTGTTACTGCTGCTGGTCGGGCTGATCGCGCTGATCGGTTTGGCGATGTTGTATTCGGCGGCAAATGGCAGTTGGTCGCCTTGGGCGATTCGCCAAGCGATCCGCTTTGCGATGGGCTTGGCGCTCTGTCTGGCGGTTGCCGTCGTTGATATCCGGTTTTGGCTGCGCTGGGCCTATCTTGGCTATGGTCTTGCGATGCTATTGCTGCTTGGGGTAGAGGTTATGGGCGAAATTGGCATGGGCGCGCAGCGATGGATTGATCTTGGCCTGATCCGCTTGCAGCCCTCAGAGCTTATGAAAATTGCCTTAGTCCTTGCTCTGGCCCGTTATTTCCATGGCTGCACCTATGATGAAATCGGCAAAATAAGATTTTTGTTGATCCCGCTGCTGGCAATCGCCGTGCCAGTGATCCTTGTGCTCCGGCAACCTGATCTTGGGACGGCCTTGATGTTGGTCATGGGCGGCGGTACGATCTTTTTTCTCGCCGGAGTCCGGCTGTGGAAATTTGCCCTTGTCGCCATCATGGCGGTGGCCAGCGTACCAATTGCCTGGCAATTCCTGCGGGATTATCAGAAAAAACGCGTGCTAACTTTTCTGGACCCTGAAAGCGATCCCCTGGGTGCAGGATATCACATTTTGCAATCGAAAATTGCCCTTGGCTCCGGCGGCACCTGGGGCAAGGGGTTTTTACAAGGCAGTCAAAGCCATCTTAATTTCCTGCCTGAAAAACAAACTGACTTTATCTTTACCATGCTGGCAGAAGAACTTGGCATGATTGGTGGCTTAGCGCTGATCGGCCTTTATATGATGGTCATCGCCTATGGCCTTATCATCACCCTGCGCTGCCGCAACCGCTTTGGGCGGTTAAATGCTGGCGGCATGACAACCGCATTATTCCTTTACGTCTTTATCAATATTGCCATGGTGATGGGATTGGTGCCGGTTGTTGGTGTTCCCTTGCCGCTAATCTCCTATGGCGGCACCGTTATGCTCACGGTCATGATTGGTTTGGGTTTTGTGATCAATGCTTATATCCACCGCGATCTGGAAATTCCCCGCCGCAATGATCTGCCCTAGGCGCGGACACGGCTTGGAACCGCACCCGATTTGATATGATCTGATCCGATATGATTTGGCAGCTTACATCCCCGCGCGGGCGGCCAGCGCATTCATCAGTTGATTGGCAAAGCGGGCTGAGGCCGTCGGCAACACCCGGCCTTTCATTTGTCCCAGTAAAAGCTGTCCAGGCGACACGTCTTGATCCGAAATCTGCCGGAAGGTGATGTCGCGTTGGCGGGCGGGGTCGAGACCGATGGGAATCTGAAAGCCGAGGGCATTTTCATGGGTCACGTAATGACGCATCAGCTCAAAAGACTCTGTTTCAATATCCGCCTCAAGAGTATAGCCTTTGCGCTTGGCCCCCATCTCCAATAAATGGCGCACCCCATAAATCCGCGACGGCAGGACCAGTTTTTGCCGCAAGCAGTCGCGCAGCCGTAAGATCTGTTTCTCGGCCAATGGTGCCGTATCGCGAAAAACTGCCTGGACATTCTGCGGCAGGGCAAACAACACTTCAAAATCAACTAAATGAATAGGCTCAAAGACCAGAGCAAGGTCACTGCTGGCGGCGGCCAAGTCCTGTTCTGCCTGTGCCCGGTCGCGAATATTGATCGAAAAGGTGACACCAGGATGTTCCGCACGATAGTGGGCAATTTGCGCCGGCAGAAAATACGGCAACAAGGCCTGTGAACAGGCGATTGACACATGCCCCCGGCGGACTCCAGATAGATCAGCCACCTGTGATTGAACCCTTTGTAGATCCGTTCGTTGGGCGCGGATATGCTGCATTAACAGCTCCCCTGCCGGATTCAATCGCATACCACGCGGCAAGCGTTCAAAAATTGGCCCACCAAACTCCTGCTCAAATCCATTAATCCGCCGGTTCAAAGCGGAAGCGGTCAAGTTCATATCCTCGGCAGCTTTCCGAATTGAACCAGCCCGCATGACACTTTCAATAAGCTCAAATGTTCTTAAGTGTTTCATATAATGATTACTTTCAAACAGCGTTGCATTTTTTGCACCGTTTTTGTGATTTTATAGCATTCGATTCACTCATCAATACAGAACAGTATGCAGCATAGTTTTCTCGCGATCCGAAACATTTTCTGCGGAAGGGTTTTCAAATGAGTGACACCACATCAAGACGCAATTTTTTAAAAATGGGCGTAGCGGGCGCGTCAATTCTGCCATTTCTGCGGGCGATCCCCGCTGATGCCGCAGGGTCAGATACACTGGTTGTTGTGACCGGCCAGACCATCAACAGCTTAGACATTCATCGCAAAGGCACAAATCGGCCTTCTTACCAAGTTGCCGTGAATTGTTATGACCGCCTACTGTCCTTTGGCACCAAGGAAGCGCCTGGTGGCGGCTTTTCCTATGATTATAGCACTGTCGTCCCTGAACTGGCCGAAAGCTGGACTGTTTCTGACGATGGCTTGACGGTGACCTTCAAAATCAAATCAAACGCCACCTTCTGGGATGGCAGTAAGGTCACCGCCGCAGATGTGAAATGGTCCTTCGACCGCGCTGTTTCTGTGGGTGGCTTCCCGTCCGTGCAGATGAAAGCGGGCGGTTTAATCCGTCCAGATCAATTCGTTGCGGTGGATACAGAAACCTTTGTTATCAAGCTTGATCGCGCCTCAAAGCTGACCATCCCTGATTTGGCTGTGCCGGTGCCGTTCATCATTAACGCGGCGGTTGCCAAGGCAAATGCGACCGATGCGGACCCATGGGCGATGGAGTATCTGCATAAAACACCAGCGGGTTCTGGCGCCTTTAAAGTCTTGCGTTGGGCGCCTGGCGAACAATTGGTTTATGAGCGCAATGATAATTGGGTCGGCGGTCCGGTGCCCGCCGTGAAACGTATTGTCGTCCGCGAGGTGCCAAGTCCTGCCACCCGCCGCGCCCTGATTGAGCGCGGGGATGTGCAGATGTCATTCGGTATCCCTGATAAGGACGCCGCAGAATTGGCAGATAAGGTTGATGTTTATTCAACCCCTATTGAAAACTGCATGCATTGCTTGTGTCCAAACACCAACTTCAAGCCTTTCCAAGATGCCAATGTACGCAAGGCTTTGGCCTATGCGCTGCCCTATGCTGATATTTTTCAGGCTGCGGCCTATGGTCGGGGCGCGCCACTTTGGGGCGGTGATGCCGAAATCAATGACATCGCCTGGCCGCGTAAAAGCCAATATTACACCGATCTGGACAAGGCCCGCGAACATATGGCGAAATCCGCTTATCCAGATGGCTTTGAGGTGGCCTTGTCGATCAGTCTGGGTCTGGCCTCTTGGATGGAGCCGACAGCACTGTTGATCCAAGAAAGCCTCGCCAAAATTGGCATTAAAACCGAGATTGAGAAAATACCCGGTGCCAGCTGGCGGACCGCTGCGTTGGTTGAAAAGCGTCTGGATTTACATTTGGAGAACTTTGGTGGCTGGTTAAATACCCCGGATTACTACTTCTTCTGGGCCTACAAAGAAGGCCATCTGTTTAATTCCTCAAACTACCGTAACGCGGAAATCGAAACCTTGGTGGACAACACCTTGCATATGCCGATGGACGATCCCCAATATGCGCCAAACATCAAACGTATGTTTGAAATCGCCTTTGAAGATCTGCCCCGAATTCCGCTTTACCAACCTGCTTTGAATGTCGCTACCAATGGCACGGAAGGGTACGAATTCTGGTTCCATCGTCAGCTTGATGTGCGCCCCTTAAAGGCTGGCTAAACAATGTCTTTTGACCCACGGCTACGCGCGATTCTGTCGCGCGTAGCCCAATCCATTCCTGTGGTTATTGGCGTCGTGGTGATCAGCTTTGTGTTGACCCGGGCGTTGCCAGGAGATCCAGCAGCCTATTTTGCAGGCCCCGCTGCCGATGCCCAATCTATCCAAGAAATTCGCGTTGCCCTGGGATTAGATAAACCACTCCTGGAACAGTTTTTCATTTATGTCGGCGACCTGTTACGCGGCGATTTGGGGCAATCAATCTCGAGCGGCCAATCTGTCGCCAGTGACTTGGCAAAACGCCTGCCAGCCTCTCTCGAGCTGACGCTCACTGCCCTATTTTTATCCTGCGGCATCGCGATCCCATTAGGGATTTTAGCGGCGACACGACAAGGCTCGTGGATTGACCATTTGTGCCGAATTGTGGTCACCGTGGGTGTGTCTTTGCCAACATTTTTCACCGGTATTGTGCTCATCTACTTTTTTTATTATCTGCTTGGGATTGCCCCATCACCCCTTGGCAGGCTTGATTTTATCTACCTTGACCCGCCCCGAATCAGCGGATTTTATCTGATTGATGCGGCCCTTGCCAATGACGGGGAGACGTGGTGGGGGGCGGCAAAACAATTGGTCCTGCCGGCGATTACCCTTGCTCTTTTTACCATGGCACCGATCGCCCGGATGACCCGCGCCGCCATGCTAACGGCCTTATCCGCTGATTTTGTGCGCACGGCACGGGCGGCAGGACTACCGGCGCGGATTGTCCTATTCACCTACGCATTCCGCAACGCCTTGCTGCCGGTCATCACCACCCTGGGGATGGTCTTCTCATTTGCCCTGGGGGCCAATGTTTTGGTGGAAAAAGTATTCGCTTGGCCGGGGATTGGCTCCTATGCGGTCGAAGCCCTGGTGGTTTCTGATTATGCCGCCGTTCAAGGCTTTGTGTTGGCTATGGCGCTATTGTTTGTGTTGCTTAACCTGATGATCGACATTCTGTATACTCTCATTGACCCACGTGTTGGGTTCAGCGCCCAATGACAGATCAGCCGGTCAGCAAAGCGTCCGCGCAAGAAGGTCGGTTTGACCATATGCTTTATGTATTGCGGGCAAACCCTGTCACCTTGCTGGCCTTTGCGATGTTCGCCCTCATTCTGCTGTCGGCGCTTTTAGGCCCATCACTGGTGCCTTTTGATCCTTTGCAGACCAATGCCGCCATGGCCTTAAGACCGCCATCCTGGGTTCATTGGTTTGGCACCGACAACCTTGGCCGCGACGTTTTTAGCCGGGTCATTGTGGCCACCCGATTAGACTTGGCAATTTCTATTTCAGCGGTCGCCTTATCTTTTGTGATCGGCTCAATCCTTGGCAGTATCGCGGGCTATTGGGGCGGCTGGCTGGACATTATTTTAAGCCGCGTCCTTGATACCATCATGGCGTTTCCGCTGTTCGTGCTGGCGATGGGGATTGTCGCGGCGCTGGGCAATACGATTGAAAATATCGTCTATGCGACCGCCATCATCAATATTCCTTTTTATGCCCGCCTGGTGCGCGCCGAAGTCAACATTCGCCGTAATTCAGGCTTTGCGCGAGCCGCCAAACTGTCTGGAAATTCAGACCTGCGGGTGCTGGCCATGCATATCTTTCCCAATGCGTTACCGCCCATGATGGTGCAAGTCTCGCTCAATCTTGGTTGGGCGATTCTAAATGCAGCGGGCCTGTCGTTCATCGGCTTAGGCGTCCGTCCGCCAACCCCTGAATGGGGCATCATGGTCGCAGAAGGGGCAAACTTCATTGTTTCTGGTGAATGGTGGATGGCTGTCTTCCCGGGCCTCTGGCTGATGCTCGCGGTTTTTACCTTTAACCTTTTGGGCGACGGTCTGCGCGATATTGTTGACCCCCGCAAGAGAACCTAATGCGATGTTAAGTGTGAAAGATCTAGCGGTCTGTTTTCAAACCCGTAAAGGCATTGTGGATGCTGTGCGCGGCATTAGTTTTGACCTTAATAGGGGCGAAATTCTCGGTATTGTCGGCGAAAGCGGCTCTGGTAAGTCTGTCACATCCTATGCCCTGATGCGTATTTTAGACGCTGGCGGGACCATTAAAACAGGCGATGTGGTCTATTCAGGAATCGATTTACGGGCCGCGGCTGAACGCCAAATGCATGATATCCGTGGCCGTGAGATTTCGATGATTTTTCAGAACCCACGCGCGGCGCTCAACCCGATCCGTAAGGTTGGTCACCAGATTGAAGATGTGCTGCGCCGCCATGGCCGCGCCAGCCGCCAAGATGCAAAAGCCAAAGCGATCCTCGCCCTCGAAGCTGTTCGCATTAAAGATGCCAAGGCACGCTATGACGCCTTCCCGTTTGAATTATCTGGCGGCATGTGTCAGCGGGTTGTCTGCGCCATTGCTTTGGCATGTGATCCACGTTTGCTGATCGCAGATGAGCCGACAACGGGCCTGGATATCACCACCCAAAAAGTGGTCATGGACCTGGTGCGCGATCTGATCCGAGAACGCGGTATGAGCAGTATCCTGATCACCCATGATCTTGGCTTGGCGGCGCAATATTGCGACCGGATTGTCGTCATGAAAGATGGCGTAATTGTTGAACAAGGCGACCCGGCGCGGCTGTTTCGTGACCCACAGCACAGCTATACCCAGAAATTAGTGGACGCGACACCGCGCACCGGCGGCAGCATTCGCAATCTATTACCGCCAGCACACCGCAAGCCTGAACCCACACATGTGATTGCCGACCAGCCACTGATCCAAGTCCGCAACCTGACGAAAACCTATCATGGTAAATCAGGCCCTGTTCATGCGGTCAAAGGGGTGAGCTTTGAGATTAACCGCGGACAGAGTGTTGGCCTGGTTGGTGAAAGTGGGTGCGGCAAATCAACGATCTCAGAAATTCTTGTGCGCCTGACGGACCCAAGCAGCGGTAACATTATCTTCGACGGACAAGATCTAGGTGCGATCCCCGCCCGGCACTTTGCCAAGAATCCGCGCCGTGCTGA
This sequence comes from Nisaea sp., assembly GCA_042088965.1. GTDB lineage: Bacteria > Pseudomonadota > Alphaproteobacteria > Thalassobaculales > Thalassobaculaceae > TMED26. The sequence continues at coordinate 101,032 of JBELLC010000001.1, forward strand.
TATCCAAATGGTCTTTCAAGATGCGACAGACAGCCTCAATCCACGGCATACAGCCTATCAAACCATTGCCGAGCCCTTGCGCCGTTTAGGTCAATTAAGCGGCCGCAAGCTGACCGCCCGGGTGGCCGAACTGGCCAAGCTTGTGGGCTTGCCGCTCACCCTGTTACAGCGCTTTCCCCATCAACTTTCTGGTGGCCAAAAAGCCCGAACGGGGATCGCCCGCGCGGTCGCATTGGAGCCGAAATTCTTAATCTTAGATGAGCCGACAGCTGCCTTAGATGTGTCAATCCAAGCTGTGGTTTTGAACCTGCTTGTCGACCTGCGCGCCAAACTTGGCATGAGTTACTTGTTTGTCAGCCATGACCTGCATGTGGTCCGCCTTCTGTGTGATCATGTGATGGTTATGAGGGACGGTGTTTTGATTGAGCAGGGCGCAACAGCCAAGGTCATGTCAAACCCACAAAGCAGCTATACCCAAACACTGCTTGACGCCGCGCCAAAACCGCCCGCGCGCCGTCGTGCCGCCTGACCACCCGGAGATTTCACCATGCTGAGTGACCTGCCTTTTACCCTGACAGCACTGCGCGACACCTATGCATCTGGCACATCTCCTCTCGCTGTTATCGATGAGGTTTTTGCGCGCTTGCAGCACATCAATGATGCTGGGATTTTCATCCACCTCTGTGATCAAGAGGCCCTGCGCGCTGAAGCTGCCGCCCTTGGGACCTATGACCCAGATAAACCGCTATGGGGAATCCCTTTTGCTGTAAAAGACAATATTGATGTCGCCGGTATTGAGACCACAGCCGGCTGCCCTGCCTATGCCTACCGTCCGGACAGTGATGCCTTTGTTGTGGGTAAATTGCGAGCTGCTGGGGCGCTGATGGTCGGCAAAACCAATCTTGATCAATTTGCGACCGGTCTGGTTGGGATTCGAACCCCCTATGGCGCACCGTTGAATGCCATTGACCCGCTGATTGTCCCCGGCGGCTCCTCCGGTGGGTCAGCGGTGGTTGTTGGCCATGGGGCTGTTTGCTTTTCCCTGGGCACAGATACCGCAGGATCAGGCCGCGTGCCCGCCGCCTTGAATAATATCGTTGGCTTGAAACCCAGCCTTGGAGCGCTTTCTGCCACCGGCGTGGTGCCGGCCTGCCGGACCCTTGATACGGTGTCGATTTTCGCCCTTACCGTTGATGATGCCCATGCAGCATTTACCGTGGCACAGGGCTTTGACGCAGCTGACGCCTATTCTAAAACCTTTGCCGCCACCGACCTGAGCGCGCCTGCCCCCAAGCTGCGTATTGGTGTGCCAGATGCTGCATCGATTGAGTTTTATGGGGACGGCGTTCAAGCCGACGCTTTTCAGCGTGACTGCCAGCGCCTGACAGAAATGGGGGTGATTGTTGAAAACATTGATTTTACGCCCTTGTTTCAGATTGCCGACATGCTGTACCAGGGGGCGTGGGTCGCAGAGCGTTATACCGTCATCGACGCCTTGCTAACCGACGATCCTGATGCCCTTTTCCCGGTAACCCGAGAGATCATTGGCGAAGCCCAAAACATGTCTGCTGCACAAGCGTTTCAAGGATTTTATCGCCTTGCGGACCTAAAACGCCGAGCGGCACCAATTTTAAGTGATCTGGATATGCTCTGTGTGCCAACAATCCCCAGGTTTTATACCGTCAGCGATCTTGCCGCCGACCCCATTGGGCCCAACGCGCGGCTTGGCCGTTATACCAATTTTGTAAACCTGCTTGATATGTGCGGTATTGCTGTGCCAACGGCCGCCCGCAGTGATGGCCGCCCGGGCAGTGTAACGCTGTTATCGACATCAGGGCGCGACACCGACATTGCCAGTATCGCCCGCCAATTTGAAGCTGACTGTCCCCGCAACTTGGGGGCAACGCAACATCCGTTACCGCAACCAACCGCACTGGCCGCGGCCCGCTCCTCGCAGATTGAATTGGCTGTTTGCGGCGCACATATGGCTGGCTTGCCGCTTAATTCAGAGCTTACAGATCGTGGTGGACAGTTTGTGCGCAGCGCCGCAACAGCGCCGCATTACCAGTTTTATGCCTTGGCAGGTGGCCCACCCGCCCGACCGGGTCTGCTGCGTTCCAAGGCAGCGAACAGCGCCGCCATCGCCCTGGAAGTTTGGTCCCTACCAAAGTCTGCACTTGGGGATTTTATGGCCGCTATTCCAGCACCGCTTGGTATCGGTTCTATCGAGCTTAACGATGGCAGCTGGGTGAAAGGTTTTCTGTGTGAGGCGATTGGCACCGATGGCGCTGATGACATCACCCATCTTGGTGATTGGCGCCGTTATCTGAACCAGAAATGATTCGCGTTCCTCAGAAAGCTTGATAAGCGATGCGTCGAATGATGGCTTGAGGGCACCAATATTGGGATAAATGGACGAATAGCGACGAAACCTTTCGGGCTGTTTGCCGTTTCAATGTTCCAGGTTGGCGATTTTAATGGCGACATGTTTGGCTCTGTTTTAGGGGCAGCTGCGGCCCTTTTGACCGCTCTTGTGGCGCCTCTCGTAAATTTCAAGAACCCGCTGTCAATACCGCCAAGAGTGAGGTCAGATTTAATGCGGCAAAGCGTTATTTTAAAAACATCTTTGCGCCCTTGTTACGGGGCGGTCAGCATATTATCACAGAAATTGATGCCGATATTTTCAAGGCGCTTGTGATAGACTAAACGGCGATAAATGATTACCTTGACGCCTGCGCCGGGAAATAAACTATCACCATAGCGAATGACGTTTGATGCTTGCGTTTTAAGCGATCACACGCTGATGTCGAACAACCGATGACCGAAAGCCTCGAAAGGCAGCTCTGACGGCCGCGCTTTGACAGATTTTGCGGTCATCTGCGATCATGGAAGAAAATACAATGAGCAATGTCACACACGATGTTAAAAATGACACCTTGTACTGTTTTTATGATTTGCTGCACGCGCCCATTACCTTTGATTTTCTTCACTTTCTCGTATTTGCCGACGTCATTCGAAAAAACCGCCGGCTCTCCAAACTCATGGTGGTCATAAGCTTGGGCGAGGATGCAGCGTTCCGCAAGCACACTGAAAAAGACCACGTACTGGCTGATACGGAGAAAATGTGGCGCGTGCGCCATGTGATTGAGCCGTCATGCTGGTCACTGCCGTCCTGCGTTGGCACCTGGGTATGCCTTGATCGCGCTGAAATGGTCCGCTTTCATAGCAAAATCGCGCCTCATCAGGTTTTTCCGATTGGTTACGGCCCAGACGCGCCAAAACCGGCGTTTTTGATTAACCAGCTTGTTCATCTGCATAAGCAAAACCAAGATGTGAAAGTCTTTCGCGCGCCTGAAGCCGCGACGTTAAAAATTGATGAATGGGCGAGCTCTGTCAAACTTGAGCGTCCCCTGGTCGTTTTATCGATGCGGTACAATCAGGTGCATCAATGGAAAAACGCTGATAATGCGGTTTGGGTCGATTTTCAAAAATACTTGCTCGATCGTGGCTTCCAAGTTGCCGTTATCCCCGATACCTACCTTGTCACCCGGGGCATTATTCCGCGCGTCAGCCCAGGAGCTTTTATCTTTTTTCAAGGCGCATTAGATTTTGAGATGCGGGCTGCCCTTTATGAACGGGCGTTCATGACGATTTCGAGACACGGCGGTCCCGCGATGTATAATCTTTTCCGTCACGGATCGCGTTTTCTGATTTTTCAGGGTGAGACCGTCCTGCCAAGCATAGAAGAGTTTTCCCGCCTATGGGGGGTGCAGTGGGGTGACCAGCCTCCGTGGTGCACAGAACAACAGCGGATCGTCTACCAAGAGGATACGCTTCAAAACCTGATCGACAATGCGGAACCCATTTTAGCAACAGCGCCAATGCCATAACCGCCATTAGGGCGTCGCACCAGAGCGGTACGCTGCAATTTATATGTGGGGGGGTATCTAACATCGTCGATTTTCTGCCCTTATTGATGTTTTTAACCCTGATGGCGTTGATGTTTACGGGCTACCCCATTGGCCTGGTTCTGGGAGGTGTCGCCATTGGCTATGGCTTCCTTGGTATTGCCTTTGATGTTTTCTCATTTGCTGAATTTTTTATTTTTGTGCCCCGTGTTTGGATCATTGCTGAAAACCTGCAATTGATCGCTGTGCCGTTGCTGATTTTTATGGGGGTGATGCTCGAACGCTCACAATTGGCCAAAGATCTGCTTGAGGCACTGCATCTGATTTTGCGCGCCGTTCCAGGTGGTACAGCAATCTCCGTAACGGTTATGGGCGTACTTTTTGCGGCGATAACGGGCGTTGTTGGGGCCTCTGTCATCGTGCTCACTTTGATTGCCTTGCCCACGATGTTGAAAGCCGGGTATCGACCCTCGCTTGCGCTGGGCACAATCGCGGCCTCCGCCACATTGGGCATTCTTATTCCACCAAGTATTCTGCTGGTCTTTCTGTGCGAGCTTCTGCAAATCTCCTATGGCTATCTTTTTGCAGCCGCGATTTACCCCGGTTTAACCCTGGCGCTTTTATATGTCCTTTATATCGCCGGTATCGCTGTTATTGACCCAAAGGCTGCACCGCGTTTACAGCGCCCAGATCCGCCCCTATCCATGCGGGTAGTTTGGCGGGCTTTTGCGGTTGGTGTGCTGCCAACAGCGATTCTCATTGCCTTGGTCATGGGATCGGTCTTGGGCGGGTTATTCACCATCACGGAATCAGCGGCCGTGGGCGCTGGCGGCACAATCTTATTGGCCTGGATCAGGGGAAACTTGAGCTTCAAGACGCTGCGCGAGAGTCTGCACCGTAGCTCGATGACCATTGGCATGGTCGCAATTTTATTCATCGGCGCCAGCAGTTTTGCCTATGTCTTTCGGGCCCTTGGTGGCGAAGAGATCTTCCATAGCTTAATCGATGCTGCGGCCCTTGATGCTTGGGGGGTTTTGCTGATGATCATTGCCGCAATTTTCCTCATGGGCTTCTTTTTTGATGTCCTCGAAATCCTGCTCATTGCGATCCCGATTTTCGGGCCACTCATTGCGCCACTCGATTTTGGCACGCACATTGCCGCAGACTTGGTACCCTATTGGTTTGCAATCTTGGTTGCCATTACTTTGCAAACGTCGTTTTTGACGCCGCCGATGGGATTATCGTTATTTTATATCAAAGGTGTGGCCCCGGCGTCGATCACCATGAAACAAATCTATGTGGGCATTATTCCCTTTGTTTTATTGCAAATGGCCTGTGTCGGTGTGGTCCTGATCTGGCCCCGTCTGGTAACGCACCTACCGCAGCAGATTTTTGGCTGAGGACAGGGTAATGCAACAAGCAGCTCCACACAGCCTCACGACCCGTCTTTGTCAGCATCTCATTCGGCTGGCAAATATGGTCGAGCGGCCTGTCATCTGGGTGGGGGAAACGGTTTCCTGGCTGCAATTGGTGCTGGTGGTCCTGATCATCGCTGATGCGATTTCACGGCGCTATATCCGCTCGCTTAGTATTGTGGTCGACAATAACCTACATTTCTTTTTTAACTCACCTGCGATTCAAGATGGCGAGTGGCATTTGCACACGGTCATCTTTTTCTGTGCCATTGGCTATGCCAGCGTCCGCAACGCCCACGTCCGGCTTGATATTCTGCGCACAGGTTTCACCGAAAGAGGCCGTTTATGGGTGGAGTTTATTGGCGGCCTGATATTGCTTTTGCCGTTTATTCTGATCTTTATGTATGAGGCGGGGATCTTTTTCTCTTATGCCTGGAGTCATGACGAAGCCGCCGGCGAATCAAACGGTATCGGCAATCGTTGGTTCATCAAATCTTTCATTCTTTTCGGCCCATCGCTGCTGCTTTTATCCGGTCTGTCGATGATCATCCGCCTGGCCGTGCGGCTGTTTGGACCGCCCGATTTGCACCCAGAAACCCGCACAGAAAATATCGCCAATCCCTCTTTCTCGGCCTATAACTAGGCCATGAACAGGCCATGAATTGGGATGATGGTTCCAAATAGCCCTTCAAGGCGATAGACTGCGCCTCAAAATGATCTGTGCTCAGGAGATACTTAATGAATGATTCGTCAAATACCGACACCGCTGCTTACACGCCGCCCGCTGTTTGGACATGGGACAAGCAAAATGGCGGCAAGTTCGCCAGCATTAATCGGCCTATTGCCGGTGCCACTCATGACCATGACCTACCCGTAGGCAAGCATCCCCTGCAGCTTTATTCCCTGGCAACACCGAATGGCGTCAAAGTTACCATCATGCTGGAAGAACTTTTGGCCCTTGGCCATAGCGGCGCGGAATATGACGCCTGGCTGATTAAAATTGGCGATGGCAATCAATTCGGTAGTGGCTTTGTTAATGCCAATCCAAACTCTAAAATCCCTGCTTTGATGGATCACAGCACCGCCACACCGACGCGGGTGTTTGAATCTGGAGCGATCCTTTTATATCTGGCGGAGAAGTTTTCGGCCTTTCTGCCAACCGACCTTACAAAGCGGACCGAATGCCTAAACTGGTTATTCTGGCAAATGGGCAGCGCGCCTTATTTGGGCGGCGGCTTTGGCCATTTCTACGCCTATGCACCGTTCAAAATGGAATATCCTATTGACCGCTTCTCGATGGAAGTTAAGCGCCAACTTGATGTGCTCGACCGTCATCTTGCAGACAATCAATTTATGGCAGGTGACGACTATAGCATCGCCGATATGGCCATTTGGCCGTGGTATGGCAATTTAATCGCTGGCAATCTTTATGGCGACTCAGCAACCTTTTTAGATACCAAAAGCTATACTCATGCCGTGCGCTGGCAGGAAGAAATCTGGCAACGCCCGGCTGTTCAGCGTGGCCGCAAGGTCAACCGTCTCGCCGGTAAGCCCTCAGACCAGCTGCATGAACGCCATGATGCCAGCGACTTTGATCTGCGAACCGAAGACAAGCTCAACCCAGAGCGCTAATTTCATAATCTGTTGCCGCCCCGCCGTTGATATCCCTGAGCGGCTGGGCCTGGGCGACCTCTCAAAAAATAAAGCAAAACACCGCGCACGATGATTAGTTTCACCACAGCGTTATTTTTTCTGATCATCACCCCTGGAGTGGGGGTTTTAACCACCGCTGGCATTGGCGCTGGTTTCGGTGCCCGCCCTGGCCTGCGTTTTCTGATTGGCCTGGGCCTGGGCACCAATATCAACGCCCTATTGGTGGTCAGCGGGTTGGCCGCTGTGGTTCTGGCTCATCCGCTGATTGGGCCCATCCTATTATACGCGTCGATCAGCTACCTGTTATATTTGGCCTTCCGGATCGGCTGGGCAGGGTCGCGGATCGCTTTCATTGAACAAGCAAAAGCGCCTGGCATCTTAAACGGTATTGGGCTGCAATTTATCAATCCAAAAGCCTATGTGGTGCACACCACCTTGTTCAGCGGCTTCCATTTCATGGCAGATCAGCCTTCCCAAGAGATCATGATCAAAATCTTAATCATGAATCTCATCTGGATTCCGGTCCATCTGGGATGGCTATGGGCAGGTGTATCGCTGAAGCGCCTTGAGCTATCAGCGCGCAGTCAGTCCGTTATCAACAAACTCATGGCGTTGGCCATGGTCATTGTCATTGCCTTGGCAGCCCTGCCCTTGTGACATCAAGGCTATAGGTCTATTCGCCGCTATACCTTAACGCCACTATACTTAACGGATGAAGCGTTTCACATAATCAGTGCCCAGACCGACTGCCTCAAAATGCGCGCGGGCCGCGGCAACCCGATCAAAAACATCGGTTGTGCCGGTCACGTTGCCGTCTTCGTCACAATATAACAATGCGCCTGTGTTATGAAACAAGGTCAGCATATGATCGCCGTCATCCACCACCAGCGTATGCACATCACCAGGTGGTTCATAAAGATAGCTTCCAGCGGTCGCCACCCAATCACGTTCCAGATAGCGCCAGCGGCCCTCCAGAACAAATCCATGCACAGGGGCCGGGTGGCGATGCCGAGAGACCACCCCGCCTTGGGTAACCTTGGTCAAATGCACCCAATACCCTTGGCTGACATTAAAGCACAGAGGGCGCGACCAGCGACCGGGACCATTTGGCACCCAAAGCCGGTCATCTTCTGGCGTTTGGCCATCAGCACAAAAAATCTCATCTTGCATATCGGGCGGCACCAACGCGGAATAGCGCATGGCAGATGTTGTGTCAGGCATATCTCTGTCCCATCTTTTGTTATTCGGCGGCTGCGGGGGCGGCGCCATAAACACTGCGTTTGTGCCAACTATCGACGTATTGCGCGATTGAAAGGGTCCAGCTGTTTTCCATATCAGCATCAAAATATTCAAACAGAATGCCATCTTCGGCAATCATCGACAGCATCACCATGCCGCCCTCGGGGCCACCCCATTCATCATGCGGTAGCGCATCGGCCCCAGCCATTGCATATTCACCTTTGCGGCGCATGATTGATTTGCGGCTGCCATCTGGCTGCATCTCGGTCAAATGCTGTTCGCCATCGAGCACCAATGTCACGGTTGAGGCCACATGGCGGTGACGCCGACAATGCCCCCCTGGCGCATAGCGCAACAGCATGTCCAAACGGCCCGTCGCCAGATCATATCCAAGCAGACTAAATTCAAAATCAACTTGGAAGTCCTGACAGCTGGGATCAGTCACCCGCCGCCATTCAACAGTTTCAGGATCAAAACTTTGTGCAACCACGCTCATGGCAAACCTCTTACGTCAAAAAACTTGTTAAATTTAGCAGCCAGATGCAAACCCTGACAAGACACCTCGGTGCCGCAGTATCATAATTCATCACCAATATCGCGCTGAGGGGAGATTTTTGCCCGCTGGCAGTCTATAGTACAGCGTAGTCTGATTTGATGAGTGTATCGCATGGCCACTGATAAAGATGATAATGGCAAAATCGTTTTCTTACGGGACGCAGCTGCGAAGCCTGCCACCGGGCCGGAATTAACGGTGATGCAAGCTGCCGCGTCAATCGCCGCAGCCTTAGCCTGGGAAGCGCCAGATATTGGCCTGCTTGGAATCAAGAAAAACAGTGATGAGTCGGTGAATATGGCATTCAGCCTTCAAGGCAAGCGGTTTTTATTCACTGGCGTTGAAGTCAGTGAGGCAGAATTTACCACCGCAATGCTTGGAGATCCTGAATAATTTACGTGTCGGCAACCGCGTCAGCGCCTGACAATCTGTCTGCCTCAGCGGATTGAGGGTCATAGGTATGAAAGGTTTCGACATGATATTTGGTGTCAATTTCACCCACAAAATGCGCTTTTGAGCGGGTAAACACCTCGCCAGAGATATCATACCAAAAACTTGGCGGATCAAAGGTACCGCCAGCAACACCGATATCCCCTGGCCATACTTCTAATTGTGAAAACACGGTCGTGCCGCAGTCTGCACAAAAACTGTTTCGCCAAGCCTTGCCGCTTTCACTGGTAAAAGTGTATTCTTTGCAGGCCCCTGCCGTGAGCTGAAAACGATCTTCAGGAAAATAAACGAGAACCCCAAAGGCACTGCCAGCGCGCAGTTGGCAGTACCGGCAATGGCAAACCCCAGAGCGCAGCGGTGCGCCAATAGTTTGATATCTGACGTTACCACAAAGGCAGCCACCTTGATGCAGATCTGACATGATTGTTCCCCCTCTTTAGCCGTCAGGATGTCAAGCCGCCAAATACGTCGTCAAATATTACCTCATGGTTGGCTGCGAAGGCAAAGCTAAATCCTTGACAATTTATCACCGTAAGTGCAAAACCGCCGCAGGTTTAGGATCGTTTGCCGTTTAAACGGTGAACGCGCCAAACCACTCACATTAATGGCAGCTCAACAGAATTATCTGACGGGCGAAGCCGTCCTGGTGCAGCCGCAATGATCTGCGAGCGCTTTCACCAGGTTAAAAAGGAACTACCTTTGACGAATATGACCTTCCCGGCCCTTGGTTTGGCCGATCCCCTGTTGCGTTCCCTTGAACACCGCGGCCACGACACGCCAACGCCCATTCAGGCGCAGGCGATCCCTGAGCTTTTAAACCGCAAAGACCTACTTGGTATTGCGCAAACAGGCACAGGGAAAACAGGTGCTTTTGCCTTGCCAATCTTGCATCACATGCATGAATGGCAGAAAGACGATGAACCACGCGGCCAGCGCGGGCCTCAGGCGCTGATTTTAGCCCCCACCCGAGAGTTGGCGATACAAATCGGCGCTGAAATGCGCGCCTATGGACACAACTTGAACCTCAAGCTAACTGTCATCTATGGCGGCGTCAGCCAGAAGGGCCAGATTACGGCATTAAACCGCGGCGTGGACATTGTGATCGCCACACCAGGCCGACTCTTAGACCTTTACCAGCAACGCAAGCTGCGCCTTGACCGGGTTGCCTTCTACGTCCTTGATGAAGCTGACCGTATGCTCGACATGGGCTTTATCCATGATATCAAAAAGATTACTGCTGCCCTGCCCAAAGCCCGGCAGTCACTGCTGTTTTCAGCAACCATGCAACCACCGGCGGTAAAAATCGCCCGTGACATTTTGCATGATCCTATACGTGTCGAAGTCACTCCGCAGGCGACACCTATTGACCGTATTGATCAAAAAGTCTTTCGCATCAATAACGATGCCAAAACCCCGCTGTTGGTCAATATTCTCGAAGACCCCTCGCTGGCGCGCGTCATTGTTTTTACCCGCACCAAGCATCGGGCCAACAAAGTCGCGATGAATTTGAACAATGTGGGTATTTTGACCGATGCCTTTCACGGTAATAAGTCGCAAAATGCCCGCCAACAAGCGCTTGCGCGGTTTACTTCTGGAACCAGCCGCGTGCTTGTTGCAACCGATATCGCCGCCCGCGGGATTGATATCAACGCCGTCAGTCATGTTATCAATTATGATCTGCCAAACGAGCCAGAAAGCTATGTTCACCGCATTGGCAGGACGGCCCGTGCTGGCGCTGGTGGTATCGCTTGGTCATTCTGTGACCGCAGCGAGAGAGCCTATCTTAGCGATATTGAGCGTGTTATTCGCAGCAAGATTCCGCTTGTTGAAAACATCCCAAACTTGCCAAAACTACCGCCCTTAAGCATGCAGGCCAGACAGAGCATCGACGAAGATGATGATGTACGCCGCGCCCGGGACCGCAAGCCAGGCGGGCAACGGCGTTCATCTGGCAAGCCAGCAAATCATCGCGCTCGCGATGGCGGCGGCCAAGGACGGTCTGAAAACCACCGCAACGGCCGGCCAACTGAAGGCGATGCACGGCACGACACCTCGCACAATGGCGCAACGGATAATGCCAGTGAGCAGCGGGCCCCCGAAAATCGCGGTCGGCCACCGAAAAATGCTGGCCGACCCGTCCATCGTGCAGACGCCGCGCGGTCCGGCGGCGAGCGCCGTGACAGCCGTAAACCCCGCACCGATCGGCCAGACTCAAAGCGGCGGCCAGAGCGCCAGGCAGACAACCGGTCAGAACGCGGCAAAGCAGATCATCAAACAGCCCGCAAAGCTGGCGACGGCAACCGTGATCACCGTCCGGATCAGGACAGGGATCAGCGGTCCGGTCTTTCAAAGGGTGGCGAAGCCCAAGGGCGTCCTGCAAAAGGCCCGCAGGCAAGAAACACCAAACCCCGGCAAGACAAGCTTGGCCAAAATAAGCCGAGCCCCAATAAGCCGGGCCAAAATACGCCTCGGCAGGCCAAACGGCCTAATGATAGCCAAGCTGCCGTAAGTTCAGGGGATCGCCCGGTTAAGCGTAAAACGACACAAAAACCATATCGCGCCAGTGGCCCAAGCAAACCCTCAAATGGTCCCAAAAAAAACCGTAGCCGAAGTGGCGGCAATGATGCGGGCGCGCGGCGGGTTGCCTAGAAAGATCTGCTGATGAATCGTCGCTGGCACATTATAAAATAGCCAGCGACGTGATCCAATGTGCAGCGCCCCGCGTATCGTTAATATGAAAGATATAAAACCATTTTTGACAATCATGCGCGTCTTAGTCGTTTGCGGCCTGGGCTACGCGATCAATCGGCCTGCCGCCCGTCGGTAACGGACGGACGGCGACCTGATTATGCGTGTGTGCCAGCGGCACCGATTAACTCCGTGCGCGCTTAGCCTGGTTCGCCTGGCTGTAAAGCACGTGTGTGGGTCGGGGTCAGTAAAATCTCATTTGGGCAGCTACGTGGGTTGAGGCGGGCGACGAATAAGACAGTTTCGGCGACATCGTCCGCTTGGATCAAGCGTGCGCGATCTTCAGCTGGAACCGGAACCGGCCGGTAATCGAGAATCGCTGTGTTGACCTCGCCAGGGCAAATAGCACAGGCGCGGATACCATTATTGCCTTCTTCCAAATTTAATAACTCGTTCAGCGCCATCACCGCATGCTTTGAGGCCCCATAGGCCACACCGGCTCGCCGCGAATAGCGTTTGCCCGCCATCGATGCTGTATTAATGATTAAGCCGTCACCGCGCTGGCGCATCCCGGGCAAGACAGCAGCGGTGCAATTATAAACCCCTTTGACATTCACATCGATGACATCGTCCCAGCCCTCTAACGCGCTGCCTGCCCAGTCACGGTTTTGAACGTTCATTCCGTGATTGTTAAACAAGATATCAATTTGTCCGAATTCAGCTGTGATCTGTGCCGCAGCTGCGATCACGCCATCGCGGTCAGTCACGTCAAGGGGCACATCCATCGCGGCACCTCCGGCAGCGTTAATTCGGGCGGCCACATCGGCCAGTAAATCAGCTCGCCGCCCGCTCAGCGCAACTTTTACCCCCGCAGCACCAAGCATCACCGCCGTCGCTTCACCAATCCCGGTTCCAGCGCCTGTTACCCATGCCACCAAACCTGTCACTTCCCGCATTCTGTCTCTCCCTTGTTCATCGTTACTACGGCGCCACCAGCCGGTTATTCACACCGTTCCCTAAAGATATCTTGATAAGACATATCATAGCATCATGAATACCCGGCAAACGGGCCTGTTTGCTGCCGGGTATCTTTATCAAATACCAACCCGTATGGAGGCGCTTGCAGGCACGCAATCGCCCGTGAAGCGCACAAACATGGTCGCCTTCACAACAGTCTTTGCACCATAGATATTCGTCGGGACGGGTCTCAAAAGGCTGCAACGCCTGCTGGATAATCTGCTTACCAAAAGAGCCTGTGCCGCCTGTGAGCAAAACGGTTTCGCCATGCAGATCGATCATCTGATCATTAAATCGCCGCATGAAAAAGGTCATCCTGCCGAAGCCGTCACAAAATCAAATCTCACCTCGTTGTGGCCATAGTCCATTCAATTTGGAAAGGCGCCGTCACAACCCAAAAATAAGCCAATGCAACGCGTGTATACGAAAGAGGGGAAAAAAATCCATTTGGCCATATGGCGCACTTGCCCGACGGCGGTATTCTTTTATGGCACACGCTGAAAATGACCGGTCAACAGGAACAACAGCGTGTGAGAAGCGAATATCGAAATTGTCTGTCAAAAAGGCAAGAAGGTGTGAAACTTCAAAAACTCTCCCTGGCAACGGTCAGTGCTTTGATCGAAACACGGCCATCAAAATGCGGTAAATCGGAAACGGTTCGCCGCTTTTTTTTGCCTGCACGCCAGGGCTTGTTTTTGTGTTTTTAACAGCATATCGCGCCGACCACATAAGCAGTGATGACATTGCCATCGAAGCAGTCTAATGCTGTGGTTATGTCTGATGCTGCTTCCTCACATATAGCTTTTAGCGCGCGCGAACGTCGGCTTATCCTGATCACCTGTACGGTCGTGACAGCGCTGTACGCGATGACGGTGACAATCGCCAATGTCGCCTTGCCACGAATCCAAGGTGCACTTTCGGCCACCACCGATGAAATTGCTTTGGTGGTCACCTTTAATATCATCGCCACAGCCGTCGCCACACCTGTAACAGGCTGGCTGGCATCACGGTTTTCCAGGCGCAATATTCTGCTGGCCGCAATTTCCTTGTTTACCCTATCAACGCTTTTATGCGGGATGGCGACAAACCTTGAAGCACTTGTGTTCTTTCGCATCTTGCAAGGGGCTTTCGCCGCGCCCCTAGCGCCAATTAGCCAGTCATTTCTCTATACCACCTATCCCCGCGCGCAACATGGCATGGCGATGGCAATTTTCGGCACAGGGGTTGTTTTAGGGCCTGTTATCGCGCCTGTTTTCGGGGGTTATTTAACCGAGTTCCTGAGTTGGCGCTGGGTTTTCTTCATGATCGTGCCAATGGGCATTCTGTCCTTAATTGGCGTTTTGATTTTTATCAAAGACAACAGTCAATCAAGCAAAACACCGTTGGATTGGACAGGCTTCATCACCCTAGCCATCGCCATCGCAAGCTTTCAATATATGCTTGATCGCGGCGAGCGAAATGATTGGTTTGAAAGTGAACAGATCATCATTCTAACTGTTATTGGCGGGCTGGCTTTCTACATATTTATCAGCCATTCGCTGACCCATGATCAGCCTTTTTTAAACCCCGTCCTGCTGCGTGATCGCAATTATGTTCTGGCACTTGTGATCGTCTTCGTGTTTGGCATGTTGAATTTCACACCGATGGTTTTATTGCCGCCGTTATTGCAAAACCTGCGCGGGTACCCCGATGCCATTATTGGTATTCTGCTTGGCGCGCGTGGTGTCGGCACCTTGTTCGCGTTCATGCTGATGGTGAAAGCCAATAAAATTGATCCACGTTACACGCTTTTCATTGGCTTCCTGATGCAAGGCTTGGCGGGCTGGTATATGGCGCAGTTCAGCCTGAATTTGACAACCTTCGACGTTTTATGGACCAGCGCTTTGCAAGGCTTTGGCGTCGGTCTGATCTGGGTGCCTTTGACCGTTGTTGCCTTTTACTCGCTGGATCCAAAATATGCTGCTGAAGCAGCATCGTTTTTCCACCTGATCCGAAACTTTGGCTCCAGCCTGTTCATATCGGTCTCGGTTGCGGTGGTGCTGCGCTCTGCCAAGGTCAGTTACGCCGACATCTCAGAACAGGTATCACCCAATAATGTCGCCTTAAACTTGCAAGAATCGATCTACACATTTTGGTCAATTGATAGCACCGGGGCGATGGCTGCAATGTCTGGCGAAATTGGCAGACAGGCTGCCATGATTGGTTATATCAATGCCTTTTATTTATTTGCTTGGGTGGCTTTTGCAGCCTGTCCTTTGGTGTTTTTGGCAAAATTAAGACGTGGCCCGGATAGCGATGGCTCTTAAAACCGCTAACGGCCTGACGTAGACGCCATGACGCCGGCGGGACTTAAACGCCATGACGCCGGCGGGACTTAAACGCCATTGCTAAAGTGGAGACAGCCTGCTGGTGCCGGGCACTGCCGCGCGGCGGCGGCGAGGCGCTTCGCCGATTACTGGACATGGTGAGCGCATTTTTATTGCCAATCGCTTGCAACAAATCGTTTTCACTTGCCGCTGTCACTGACTCGGGCGTTGCTGACTCTTGGTGCTTGGCGGCAACGCGTTGCACAGCAAGAAGGCATAGATTCTTGAGCACCGGCGCAGTCAAAGTGGCGCGAAGCCGATCATCGCTTTCACACCACGCCTGCAAAAGCAGCGCTGCATCAGCGGTATTGCCTGCACAAGCTTGCAAGGCTTCGGCCGTTTTCTGAGTGACATAATTTTGGCTCATTGATGCCTCCAAATTAACCTTGCCGCCAAATTAGCATAATCAGTTTAGATGCTCTGTAGGATTTTCACCATGGGTGATATGGACAACACGCTGTGGGAAAGGAATCTCAATGCCGGCAGCATCAAGATTGAGTTTGACCTGCCGGGTAAAGTCAAACTTCACAGCCCAATAATCCTCCGATTTGACCCACAAACGGAGAATCAAATTAACCGAATTATCACCAAGTTCCGTCACCCGCGCCTGCACTTCCGGGTCTGCCAGAACGCGTGTCTCATTGGCGGCCATTTCCCGTAAAACCGCCAAGGCTTGATCAATATCACTGCCATAGGCGATGCCAACGGGGATATCTAACCGACGTTCGGGATAGCGCGAATAATTGACAATCTTGCTACCGATAATGGCGGCATTGGGAACATTGATATAAATGTTATCTGCGGTCGCCATCTCGGTGCCAAAAAGCCCCACTTCTTGGACCGTCCCAGCAGCGCCGCCCGCCTCCACATAATCGCCTGCATGGAACGGCCGTAGAATCAAAATCATAATACCAGCGGCAACATTACTAAGGGTTCCCTGCAATGCCAAGCCAATGGCCAAGCCCGCCGCACCAATGACCGTGATGATGGAGGCTGTTTGAACCCCAAATTGGTTCAAAACCGCGACGATGGTCACAACCAGAACCGCGTAATGGGCCACCGAGGCCAACATTGGCCGCAAGGTTTTATCAATCCACGGAACTTTGGCGGTTGCCGCTTTCGTGACGCGGTGGGCCCAGCGGGCCAAAATCCAGCCCGCCACCAGGGTGACGACAGCCCCCACCAAGTTCAAACCATAAAAAGTCAGGAGCTCGATCAATTGGTCACCATAGCGTGCCAAATCAAATATCTGCTCCATGCCTTCGGTCTCCCAAAATTGCGCACCTTGTTTTTCTTACACACCTGAGCGCTGTTGCAACTCTGCATATAAGGCACCATCGACCTGGATACCATTGCTGGCCGCGTCTTGTCGGTGCCGCAACCGCCGGTCGCCAGGCAAGCGCGTCCCGTGTTCGGCCAAGATCATAGCAAACAATGCTTCAGCGCGCGCATTAAACGTCGCCCCGCCAGCGAAACGCATCGGATCAATCACGAAAATAAGGTGGCCAACGGCTGGCGGCGCGCCTGTTGGCTCAAAAAAACTACTGCCCTGATAGCCAAAATTTGACCCTGTCAAAGCACCACACAAAAGCTCAACCATCAAAGCCAGGGCCGCCCCTTTCGCGCCCGCCGAGACGCCACCAAGCGGCGCCATGGTGCCCTCAAAAGCAGCTTTAGAATCCGTTGTTGGATTGCCATCCACATCAAACGCCCAATCCGCAGGTATCGCCTCACCGCGCTTTGCCGCCAGCACCACTTTACCGCGCGCCACCGTCGACATCGACAAATCAATCACCAGCGGCGCTTGGCCGTCGCGTGGGCAGGCAAAAGCAATCGGGTTGGTGCCAAAAAGTGCCGTCTTCCCCCCCCAAGGGGCAATTGCCGCCGGGGTATTTGAGAATGCCAGCGCCAGCAAGCCCTGATCGGCCAAGCGTTCCACATGGTGTCCCGCCACCCCAAAATGATGCGATTGGGCAATTCCCAACGCCACCATGCCTTGGGTTTTCACCGCCTCAATGGCCGCGTCCAAGCCCATATCAATGGCCGGAAAAGCAAACCCAGTGCCCGCATCAACATTAATCACCGCCGGTGTCGGCCGCACCAATGTTGGCCGTACAAAGCCATTCACCTTGCCATTAATGGCCTGATCGGCATAGGGCGGCACCCGCGCCAGCCCATGCGAGGAAATGCCATCTGCTTCGGCACGCACCAAAGCTGTTGCCACACATCGGGCAATCTCTGGATCAACCTTGTGGCGGACAAAAACAGCTTCAACCAAAGCTTCAAGATCAGCAGCGGTAGGGCGCAAAATCCCATCCTCTCAAAAAGGTAAGTGTCTGACAAACCTGCGGTAAGCGGCCAAGGCTTGTCAAGCAAGCATGCAGCGTTGCCGGAGATGTCCAGAGCCCGTATAGTCGCGGTCCAAATTGCAAGGATTCCTATCATGACTGCTGATTCCCGTCTTATCAATATGACCGCCGAAAATGTTGTCAAACTGCTCCAACGTGAAGAAGTGACGCCGCTTGATTTGCTTGACACGCTCGAAGCGCGAATTAGTGATGTTGACCCGGCAGTGAACGCGCTACCGACCCTGTGTTTTGAGCGCGCCCGCGACCATGCCAAGGCGATCATGGAAAAACCGATCAGCGAACGTGGCAACCTTGCGGGCATGCCTGTCGCGATTAAAGATTTAACCCATGTGGAGGGGGTTTTAACAACCTCTGGCTCACCGATCTTCAAAGATCGTATTTCAGATCATTCTGATCTGATGGTCGAGAATATCGAGGCTTCTGACGGCATCATATATGCCAAATCTAATACCCCTGAATTCGGCGCTGGCGCGAATACCTTTAATGAGGTTTTTGGCGCAACCGTTAACCCGTGGGACACCTCAAAAAGCTGCGCAGGCTCATCAGGCGGCTCAGCGGTTGCCCTGGCCACCGGCACGGCCTGGCTGGCCAGTGGCAGTGACCTTGGTGGCTCGCTTCGCAACCCTGCCAGCTTTTGTTCCATTGTTGGCATGCGCTGCAGCCCAGGCCGCGTTGCTTCCGGGCCTGACGCCTCACCCTACAACAATCTCAGCGTTAATGGCCCAATGGCCCGTAATGTGACAGATGTGGCGTTGTTATTAGACAGTATGACAGGTCAAAGCCCCATCGACCCCCTATCCCTAGAAAAGCCAGCAACCCCCTTTCTAGCTGCCGTTAAAGCGCCAAAAATGCCAAAGAAAGTGGCTTTTAGCCGGGATCTTGGCGTCACCCCTGTTGACCCTGAAGTGGCTGACATCTGTGCCAAAGCCGCACAAAAATTTGCTGATTTAGGCGTCGAAGTGGTCGAGGCTGCCCCAGACTTCAGTGATCTCCAGCATATTTTCCAAACCATGCGGGCGATGGATTTTGCCACCAAACATCAATCCAAACTGGACGACTATAAAGATCTGCTAAAACCAGAAGTCATCTGGAACATTGAAAAGGGCCTGAACCTGTCGTCAGCTGACATGATCCGTGCCGACGCAGGCCGCGCCCAACTCTATCGCAATGCCGTCAGGTTTTTTGAAGAATTTGATTTGCTGCTGTGCCCCGCAACTGTTGTGCCCCCTTACCCGATTGAGCAGCGTTTTGTTGCCGAGCTTGGCGATCATGTGTTTTCGAACTATATCGAATGGTGCTCCATTGCTTACGCGATCACGGTTGTATCACTGCCTGCCTTATCCTTACCCGCTGGCTTCACCAACGCTGGCCTACCTGTCGGTTTGCAGGTTGTTGGCCGCCAGCGCGGCGAAGCTGACTTGCTTGCTGGCGCGCATTTGCTGGAAGGAATACTTGAACTTGAACAGCAGGTCCCCATCACCCCCCGCGCACCGCGCTAAGGAGGTTGCTATTACCCTCTGCGCCGTCGACGGTGGGCCTTGCCGTGTCGTCAGGTGGTAACACCATCACCGGATAGCGCCGTCAGTTGGCGCGAGGTTTTCGCCGCTGGTCTTGGTCCCCGGTTGGCGTTGTTATGTTTTGGTATCTGGCTGCACGCAACTGACGGAACACTTGTTGCCACCCTCTTACCCGTGGCTGTTGATGATATTGGCGGGGCACGGATTTTAAGCTGGGCCGTGGCCCTTTATGAACTTGGCACGATCACCGCAGGTGCGGTTACTGGCCTGCTGGTGATGCGCATCGGCTTGGCGCGGGTGCAAGTGTTCGGGGCGCTGGCCTTTGCAATCGGTTGCGCGATCAGCGCGCTGGCCCCATCAATGGAAACCTTGGTCGCCGGACGGCTGCTTCAGGGCATTGGCGGCGGGACCATGATTGCGATTGCCTTTGTGGGGGTTCTGGCGCTTTTTCCAGAACGTTTTAGCCCCAGGCTATGGGCCGTTATCTCAACTGTTTGGGGCAGTGCGTCTTTGTGCGGGCCGCTCATTGGTGGCTGGTTTGCCGACGCCGAAACATGGCGCTTGGCGTTTTGGGTTTTCGCCGCCCAAGCAACGATACTGGCGGTGTTAGCGCCGCTCGTCCTGGTGAAGGGTAAAACGGTGCCCCAAAAACCATCGACCCGGCCAGAGCCCGTCCCCTGGCTGCGGCTACTTTTGCTCGCCGCCTCGGTCTTGATGATGAGCCGCGCCGGTACAGAGACCACTATCGGCGCAACCCTGGGTCTTATCGCCGCCAGCATCATCGGCCTTGGGATTGTTTTTTTATGGGATCGAGTTGCCCGCGACCGGCTTTTCCCGCGCAATCTTCTTGATTGGCGACAAGCCTCAGGCACCGGCCTGACAGCGATGTTTTTGCTTTCAACAGCAACTGTTGCTTTTACCACCTATGGGCCGTTTTTGATGTATCACCTGCATCAGGCACCGCCCTTGGTCACCGGCTATATCCTCGCCTTAGGCTCGGTGGGATGGTCGATTACCGCGGTCATTTGCTCGGGCGCCAAACGACAGCACGAAGCATTGTTTATTCGCCTCGGACCAAGCCTGATTTTACTCACCACCCTTGGCATGATGGTCGCGTTACCGCGTGGCCCATTAGCCGTGATTGCCGTCTTATCCCTGTTACAGGGAGCTGGCTTTGGCATTTGCTGGGTCCACATTATGCGCCGCGTTGTCAGCAGTGTGCCGCCCATTGAGACCGCCAAAATCTCCTCGTCCATTCCGTTTCTGCAACGCCTTGGTTATGCCCTTGGGGCGGCGATGTCAGGGGTCATCGCCAATCAGCTTGGTGTTGTTGACAGCACCAATAATGTCCCTGAAGGCGCTGGCGTGACATGGCTTTACGCAGCCTTTGTTCCGCTTGCGCTGGCAGGCGCGGCGGCGGCCTGGCGGCTGGCCCGTCCCGCCATGGCCGGTAACCCAAAGAAGATCCTCAGTTAAAATTGATACTGACGGCCCCTAAATCACCAAAATCAGCCTCAATATGGTCGCCTGGCGCGGCCATCAACACCGGTGTTAGGGTTCCCGTACTAATCTTTTGCCCTGCTTTCAACATCTCACCCTGACGCGTCAACATATTGGCAAGCCACGCCAATACCGCCAGTGGGCCACCATCAACATTTGCACCAACGCCGTCATATTGCTGCACACCATTGCGGCGTAAAGAGACCGCTTGGCCTAACAAGTCCACCTTATCAGCGGCCATCGACGGGCCTTCCACCCAGCCTGCATTGACGCCATTATCCGCGACCAGTGACGGCAAACCCACGGTTGTCCAGCCGAGATAACGAGAATCCACAACTTCAATCGCCGGCACGACCGCAACCACGGCGTCAGCAACTGTTTCAGCTGAATAAGGATTAAGCTGCGGCGGCAAATCATGACCGAGCACCAGAGCCAATTCCGGCTCAATGCCCAGCGTGTTAAATTGGTTGCTGCCAAGCTGCGCTGGCGAGGCATAGCAACGATCGGCCAAAAGCGTCCCATGAAAGGGATGATCGGCATTCAACAGACCACGCGCAGCGGCATTGGTGCAGCCAATTTTATAGCCAACCCGGTTGACCGCTTTATCACCGCTGAGGCGTGCCAGTAATGCCGATTGAATGGCATAACCCTCATCTTCGGTCAGATCCGCACAATCGTCTGGTAGTCCGGCACTTTGGCCGACACGCGAGAAAAGTTCATGGAGATGCGCTGCACCACCATCAATAGCTATTTGACTGATCGCCATGATCACCCCTTTTGAAATACTGCATGAGAGATAATATCTTTCACCTTAACAACCGCATATTGCCCGATTTTTGCTAGCCGCGTATAGTCTGCATGTTAACTTTTTTAGCGACCGACGCGGCTTTTATTGGTGGTCATAAAAGCCATGGGTGTCGGCAACGATTTGAGAGCGTCGCAGAACAAGATAGTAAGGAAAAAAACGACAGTTATGCAGATTTTCGATGATCTTGACCTTGTGAGCGCTTCAGAACGTGGCAGTGTTGGTGCGCTTGGTAATTTTGACGGTGTTCATCATGGCCACCGGGCTGTCATTGAGGCCACCCAGCAGCTTGCCAAAGCGCAAGGTGCGCCGTTGTCGGTGATTACCTTTGAGCCGCATCCACGGTCGTTATTTCAAGCCGATGCGGCACCTTTTCGGTTAACAGATGCGGCGAGCAGGGCCGATGCTTTGGCGGCCCTTGGTGTTGATTTGCTTTTTCAAATTCCTTTTGATCAGAATTTCTCACTGCTTTCGGCAGAAGATTTCATCGAACGTATTTTGCATCGCACCCTTGGCCTGCGCCATGTGGTGATTGGCTATGATTTCCAGTTTGGTCACCGCCGACGCGGCACTCCTGAAATGATGATCGAACAGGCCGCTGCCCTTGGCTTTGGGGCAACGCGCATTAATGCAGTGCATGAGGCTGACGGCGCCATCTATTCATCGACGCGTATCCGCCAATGCCTAACAGAGGGCGATCCCCGGGGCGCCGCTGCGCTGTTAGGTCGCCCCTGGGGTTTTGCTGCCGAAGTTGAACAGGGGGATCAGCGCGGTCGCCAATTGGGCTTTCCAACCGCCAATCTTCGGATCAACAACCAAATCCAGCCCGCAGCAGGCGTTTATGCGGTAAAAGTTGCCCTTGATGATGGCCCAGACGCGCATCCTCAGTGGATCAATGGCGTCGCCAATTATGGGCGCCGACCAACGGTAAATGATCGTGGACAGCTGTTTGAAGTGCATTTATTGGACAAAAACCTCGATCTCTATGGGAAAACCTTGAAAGTTCAATTGATTGACTTTATTCGACCTGAGATAAAGTTCGATGGCCTGGATGCCTTACAGGCTCAAATTGCATCAGATAGCGCCAGAGCGCGCGACATCTTAGGTTAATGTGTCACCGGCCACACGGCCCGTGCAGGGATAAACGTCATGACTGTTGACTATAAATCGACTGTTTTTTTGCCAAAGACTGATTTTCCAATGCGGGCAGGCTTGCCCAAACGTGAGCCCGAAATTCTCGCGCATTGGCAGAAAATCGGCTTGCAGGACAAATTGCGGGAAACCGCAAAGGGCCGTGAGCCTTTTATTCTGCATGATGGCCCGCCCTATGCGAATGGCCATTTGCATATTGGTCATGCGCTAAACAAAATCCTCAAAGACGTTATCAATCGCGCCCAACAGATGATGGGACGCGATGCGAATTATGTGCCGGGTTGGGATTGCCACGGCCTGCCGATTGAATGGAAAATCGAGGAGCAATATCGCGCCAAGGGCCAGAACAAAGACGACGTGCCAATCCTTGAGTTTCGCCGCGAGTGCCGTGAATTTGCTGCCCATTGGGTCGACATTCAAACCGAAGAGTTTAAGCGCCTCGGCGTCGAAGGCGACTGGCGGGCGCCTTACACCACCATGTCCTTTAATGCCGAGGCACAGATTGCCGAAGAGATTGGCAAATTCTTAATGAATGGCGGCCTGTTCCAAGGGGCCAGACCCGTTATGTGGTCGGTGGTTGAGAAAACCGCCTTGGCCGAAGCTGAGATTGAGTATCATGACCACACATCAGTGACCATCATGGTGCGCTTTGCAGTCACCCAAAGCCCGCTGGCAGCGCTTGAGAATAGTTCGGTAATCATCTGGACAACCACCCCCTGGACAATGCCCGCCAACCGCGCTGTCGCCTATGGGGCGGAGATGGATTATGCGGTTTACAGTGTTGATGCTGTTGCTGACGGCTCATCGGCCCAGGTTGGCGAACGGATCGTCATTTCACCCTTACTGCTGGAACAAGTCCGCCAAGAGGCGGGCATTGACGCCGTCACCGAGATTTGCCAACTCAAAGGCGGTGATTTGGCCGGGACCATTACCCGCCATCCGCTTGCCGGTCAGGGCTATGATTTCGACGTGCCGCTGCTGGAAGCTGACTTTGTGACCACCGATCAGGGGACAGGCTTTGTGCACATTGCCCCTGGCCACGGTGCCGATGACTTTGAACTAGGCCGCGCCAATGGCCTCGACGCGCCGCAAACTGTTGGTGATGACGGCTATTACTATGATCACGTGCCGTTGATGACGGGCCTGCATGTTCTCAAAGACAACGCGAAAATTGCCGATATCATTGCCGCAGCGGGTGGACTTTTGGCCCGTGGCAGCCTGTTGCATAGCTATCCGCATTCTTGGCGCTCGAAAGCCCCGCTGATTTTCCGTAATACCCCGCAATGGTTCATCTCGATGGAAACCAATCAGCTACGGGAAACAGCCTTGAAGGCGATTAACGATACCCGCTTTGTCCCCGAAGCCGGACGTAATCGGTTGTATTCAATGATCGAGGCGCGGCCCGACTGGTGTATAAGCCGACAGCGTGCCTGGGGCGTGCCGATTGCCATCTTTGTGAATAAAAAAACCCGCGAGCCCTTGCGCGATCAAGCTGTTGTTGACCGTATTGTTGCGGCCTTCAAGGCCGAAGGTTCAGATGCTTGGTATGCATCCGCGCCAAGCAGATTCCTAGGTGACGGCTATGATGCGGATGATTATGAGCAAGTAACCGACATTGTCGATGTCTGGTTCGATAGCGGCTCCACCCATAGCTTTGTGCTGGAAGGCCGAAATGATCTGCAATGGCCTGCCTCGCTCTATTTAGAAGGCTCTGATCAGCATCGGGGTTGGTTCCATTCCTCCTTGTTGGAATCATGTGGCACCCGCGGCCGTGCCCCCTATGACGCTGTCTTAACCCACGGCTTTGTGATGGATGAGCAGGGCCGTAAAATGTCCAAATCCCTGGGCAACACCACAACACCGCAGCAAGTCATTGATCAAAGCGGTGCTGATATTCTGCGTCTTTGGGTGGTTGGCTCGGATTACTCTGAGGATTTGCGGATCGGCAAAGAGATCTTAAAGCATCACGCTGATCTGTATCGGCGCTTGCGTAATACCTTGCGGTTCCTGCTGGGCAGTCTTCAAGGTTTTGAGGACAACGAGCGGGTAGCCCCCTCTGAGATGCCTGAACTTGAACGCTGGACCCTGAACCGCTTATGGGAAATTGATAAAGTTGTCCGTGCCAATAGCGATAGCTTTGATTTTCACGATATGTTTACCCAGATTCATAATTTTTGTTCGGTGGATCTGTCAGCCTTCTATTTCGACATTCGAAAAGACGTGTTGTATTGCGATGGCGTGCATAGCCCTCGGCGGCGCGCCACCCGCACGGTGCTGAACCATGCCTTTAACTGTCTCACTGCCTGGCTGGCACCCATCCTCTGCTTCACCGCTGAAGAAGCCTGGCAGCAACGCCATGGCGCGGACGCTGACTCTGTCCATTTAAGGGTTTTCCCAGAAATTCCCGATAACTGGCAGGCACCTGAGATTGCCAACCGTTGGGAGAAACTGCGTGATGTCCGCCGTGTCGTCACTGGCGCCTTAGAACGCGCCCGGGCGGAAAAACATATTGGCTCCTCGCTTCAGGCGCATCCAACAGTTTATTTACCTGCCGCAACCAAAGCCTTGTTTGAGGACCTGGCAGCCGAAGATATCTTCATCACCTCTGATGTTACCTTCAGCACTGAAGCGGCTCCTGAAGGGGCGTTTCAACTGCCAGATGTTGCTGATATCGCGGTCGTAAATGGCTTGGCTGAAGGCGAAAAATGCGCACGTTGTTGGAAAATCCTGCCCGAGGTGGGCGCCCATGAAAATGCTATTTGTGGCCGCTGTGATGACGCTGTTCAGCAGCTTTCGCCTGCGGCTGTATCGTAATATGGACCCGGCAAGAGCGTTACCATGACCCGCGATATGATGTCCCCACGCCAAGCCCGCAAATCGGGTGGACTGCTGGCAGCTGGTATTTTGGTGGCGGATCAAGTGACCAAATCGATTGCCCATGCGAGCCTATTTGAAAACCCACAAATCATCGAAGTCACAGGGTTTTTCAATCTTGTACCGGTTTGGAACCATGGCGTGAGCTTTGGGATGTTTGCCGATGGCTCGGAAATGACTCGCTGGTTGCTCACCGGTTTTGCCGCCATTGTCTCAATCGCGCTAATCATTTGGATGCTCCGCGGGGGCAGCCGGTTTTTGGTTTTCAGCCTTGCCCTGATTATCGGTGGTGCCATCGGCAATATCATTGATCGCCTTTGGTACGGGGCGGTGATTGATTTCGTTGATCTGCATGTTTTAGGCTATCATTGGCCGGCCTTTAATTTGGCGGATAGCGTAATTTGTATGGGTGTGGTTATGCTGATCATTGATAATTTTCGCGCACCAAGGCATCATGATCAAACTTGAGGCCACCAGCGACCCTCGACCGATAGGGTCATGGCCGTCACCTGGTGACAAGAACATAGGCATCAAATGAAAAAATCGGCTCTCACATGCGCGGTCATGGCGCTGATCATAACGCCGCTGTTAAGTGGATGCAGCGATGTGCGTGACGCGGTTGGGTTAACCAAAAAAAGCCCTGATGAATTTCAAGTCGTGGCCCGGCCGCCGTTAAGCATACCGCCCAACTTTCAATTGCAGCCTCCCCGTCCCGGCGCCCCTCGCCCGCAAACAGGCGAGGTTCGCGACCAAGCAGAGGCATTAATCCTGGGACGTACCTTAAAGCCGAAGACATCTGCCATCGGCACGCAGCTCAGTCCCGGCGAAGCTAAAATCGTTGCACGCCTTAATCTGGATCAAAATGAGCCCAATATTCGCAAACTTGTTGACGCAGAAGTCGCTAGTTTTGCCTATGAAGATGTTTATTTGATCGATAAGATTTTGTTCTGGCTGGAAGATGGCCAGCCTGGCATTGCCGTTGATGCAACAAAAGAAAGCCAGCGCCTGCGAGAAAA
>JBELLC010000001.1:127653-136004 GCA_042088965.1 Nisaea sp.
GCGCTTTTATTGTCAGTTGCTTTTTTACAAGGCGCGAATGGCTTGTTCGTTGTTCTGCTTGGCCTGCGGATGGTGGCCGAGCCGTTCTCGACGACGGTGACAGGCTTGGTTATGTCAGCCTATTTTCTCGGTCTGATGGTCGGCTCCCTTACCTGCCGACGCCTTATTGAAGCGGTTGGCCGCATTCGCGGCTTCGCGGCTTTTGCCTCGATTATATCAGCCTGCGCCATTGCCCATGCGATTTGGGTTGACCCACAATACTGGGCTGCGCTTCGGTTTGTGACCGGGGTGTGCATGGGCGGCATTTTCATGGTCGCGGAAAGCTGGCTGAACGGCTCGGTTGATAATCGCCAGCGCGGTCAGTTGCTGGCTGTTTATATGATCTGCAATTACGTTCCCATGGGCCTGGGTCAGCAAATCCTTAACTTTGGCGACCCAGGTAATTTTATCCTCTTTTCCATCGCCTCAATCCTGTTTTCCTTCGCCCTGATCCCCTTGGCACTCGCCCCCAGCATCAGCGCCGGCCCCTTGCCAAAGTCGCGCCTATCGCTTTTACAATTGTTTAAAATCTCACCCTTGGGGGTGATTGCCGCCATTGCAGCCGGGCTTGTCAGCAGTGTCTTTTTCTCAATGACGCCGGTTTTTGGGCGCAGTATTGGGCTATCGGTCCCAGAGATCGCAACCTTGATGACCAGCGGCCTCATTGGCGGGCTTTTGATGCAATGGCCGATTGGCAAAACCTCTGATATTTTTGACCGTCGATCGGTCTTTACGGTCCTGGTTTTTGCGCTCGCCATTACGGCCATTGGGCTGAGCCAAATCGGGCCTTTTGGCCATCGCGCCCTGGTGATTGGGATCGTGGTCTATGGCGGCATGAACTTTGCACTCTACCCCTTAGCCCTGGCACATACCAATGACCACCTCGATGCCCGTGACGTGGTCCCGGCCTCTGCGGGCATGATCTTGGCATATTCGATTGGGGCCAGCCTTGGCCCGACATTGGCGGGTAAAACCATGACCTTGATCGGACCATTTGGGATTTTTTATTATACCGCTGTGATTATGGGGACGCTTGGGCTGTTCGCGCTCTTTCGGGCCACCCGTCGGGCCGCCCCGATCAAAGCAGATCAAGGACCTTATGTGCCTGTGCCCCGAATGAGTGTTGCTGGCTCCACCTTGGATCCACGCGCCAATGCCCCAGACGCCAGCGACATGGAACACCATCAAAGCGAGGCCGTCGAAAAGCCTTCTTAATGCTTTCTTAATGCTTTCTTAATGATAAAGCATGGAAACATGCTTGGCTTCGGCGAAGAACAACCACCGTTCTGTTACAACCCCCAAACTGCCGGCCAGCGCGGCCAATAAAACCAACAGCCCGCTGAGCAAATCACTGCCAACAGCGGACGATGCCGCCAGCGCGATCAGCGGCACCAAAAAGCCAACGCCTAAGGTAATCCGGCGCAACGAATCACTATGTTTGCGGGCCACCCGATAGCCCATTTCCCGCATCACATAGGTGGCGGATGTGGTCGGCTGCTCGAGAACACGGACAGTTCCCAAATGGCCAAGGCCTGTTGCTGATTCTGGCGTACTTGTCGCCTCGGCCATGTCAATGGTGCGCCAATACACGCGCTTCAACAAACCTGCCACAATGACCGCAACAATGGCCACGTTCGCGACCAAATCAACATTATAGCCAAAGCCGGACATCACCACCGCCAGCCATAAAGCACCTGTCATAACGGCAAGTGCCAAATACACCGGCAAGGTCCATTTTGTCGCCCAGTTTGGGATTGTCGCCAAGGACGCATAAATCATCGCTGTCGAGGCAACGGTGGCAATCGCCAGCACCGCGGCGGCAAGGCCAAACCAAGACCAGAAATCTGTTGGCGCACCATAAAACACCCAGCCGATTGCAAAAAGCACCATCGGCACATACGTCGCCACCGCCAACACCCCCTCACGGGACAACCACGATGACCGCCATTGGCTAAACGCCCGCCAAGCCCGCTCAGGGTGCCCCAGATGAAAGGTTGAGGTCAGCAAGCCAGCTGTGATCAGAGCAAAGGCTAGCCCCAGAGCAACAGCTCCAAAAGCCTGGCTTTCAGGGATCGCCTCAAACATGCCAAGGATCCCGAGGAGCGCCAAAATACCATAGCCCGCGCCCGAAGTGGTGGTGAAGATGATCACCGAAAATGCCGGATGCATGGTCTGCCTCCCTATCGGCTAAGCATGGCGTCAACCCACGCCAATAAATTGTTACCTGTGGCCTTATCACCGCCCTCATTTGCCGCAGAAGCAGGATTAAGATCAACCACATCCGCGACTTGGCGCGGCCGTGGCGGCAGGTATTTATTGGTCGGCTGATAGCCCATCTCTGGCATTAAGTCGTAGCCACCACGGGCCGCCACCAACAGCGAGATTTCAGAATTAGGATCGCCAAGATCACCATAATGGCGGGCCCCAACGGGGCATGTGGAAACACAGGCCGGAATGCGTTCAGCCTCTGGCACATTAGCGTTATAAATCCGGTCCACACATAAGGTGCATTTCTTCATCACCTTGTCTGTGGCGTCATATTCCCGCGCCCCATAAGGACAGGCCCAAGAACACAGCTTGCAGCCGATACACAGATCTGCATCGACCAACACAATACCATCACTGGCGCGCTTATAAGACGCCCCCGTTGGACAGACAGTCACACATTTTGCCTCAGCACAATGCAGACAGGAACGCGGGAAATAGACGGTTTGGCTGTCCTGACCATCGCCTGCCTCATAGGCATTGATTCGGTTGAACCAGACCCCCCAGGCGCCTTCATCTTGGCCATCACTGTCGGTGTCACCGCCATAGGCATTCCAATCGGTCATCGGCGCTGAATGGCCACCTGAGTTCCATTCTTTACAGTTCACTGCGCAAGCATGGCAGCCAACGCAGATATCCAGGTCGATCACCAAGCCGAGTTGCCGCTCTGGTGTTTGTTGAGGCAAACTGGTCATTAATCGTCACCTTCAGTGGATTTGTTAAACTGCTCACCATAACGGTTGACCGCCGGTGGCTTGCTCATATTCGCCGGTCGCGCCAAGGTCTCAAAGCGCGGTTCTGTTCGGCGTTCTGGGGCATCCGCTGCCGCCCGCTCAACCCGCACCCGCAGATCATACCAGGCGGCTTGCCCGGTCACTGGATCGGCATTAGCGTGGCGATAGCCACCTTCGCGCACTGGTAAAAGATCCGAGATTAAATGGTTCAACAAAAAACCTTTGGTGACTTCAGGTGACTTGGGGTCAAGGTTCCAGGTACCGGCCCGTTTGCCAATGGCATTCCAGGTCCAGACCGTGTCACCGTTCACCCCTTCCATCAGTTTCACGGGCACCGTAATTTCACCATGATGGGATGTCACCGTTACCCAATCGCCATCTTCAATGCCTTTCTGACCCGCGACCGTCCGGTTCATGTACAAAAAGTTACGGCCGTGAAGTTGCCGCAGCCAGGCGTTCATTGACCCCCAGCTATGATACATTGCGGCTGGCCGCTGGGTGACCGCGTGCATGGGGAAGTCGCCCGCTTCAATGGCCGCACCTTCAAAAGGTGCATACCAGTCAGGCAAGGGATCAAAATAACGGCTAATCCGGGCCCGCTCGCGATCCGGCGGTTGAATATCGCCATGGCCATCGGCTGCCAATTTAAAGTTTTGCAGCGGTTCTACATACAGCTGCAAAACGACCTGCTTGGCCGCGCCAATGAAGCCCATGTCAACGGCTGTTTCCAAATAGGCCTTATTGGCATGTTTGAAATAGCGTTCCTCTGGGGCAAACTCATGGCGCCAAAAACAACCATTTTCGATATACCGTTCAAGCTGCTCTGGGTTTGGCGCGCCGCGCCCCCCTTGGTCACCATTTTCACCCCGAAATCCTGCCAAGGGGCCAATCCCCGGGGTACGTTCATGGTTGACTAAGTAATCCGCATATCCACCCGGATATTTGGCGCTGCCATCGTCATTGGTCAGCCCTGGCAGGCCCAAACGGGCCCCCAGATCAATCAGCACCTCTTGGAAGGGTCGCACATCGCGGTCCGGTTCGACCACCGGTTGGCGGATCGCATCAGCAGCACCATCAGCGTCGCAGATCGGTCTGTCCAGCAGCGAAATACAATCCCAGCGCTCAAGATACGTGGTGTCAGGTAAAATCAGGTCAGCATACGTGACCATCTCAGAATAATAGGCATCAGAATAGATAATGCGCGGGATCTTATAATTCCCATCAGCATTCTTATCGGTCAAATACTTCAGCGTATCTGGCACGTTCATAGCCGAATTCCAGCTCATGTTTGCCATGAACATGAACAAGGTATCAATCGGATAGGGGTCACCCGCCCAGGCATTATGCAAGACCATTTGCATCAGCCCGTGAGCGGCGACGGGCGCTTCCCAGGAATAAGCCTTGTCGATCCGCATCGGCTGACCCTTGTCGTCCAGCAGCAAGTCTTCAGGACCGGTCACAAAGCCTAATGGCGGACCGGCCATTGGTTGCCCGGGAACAATTTGACCAGGCTTCCCTGCGGGCTTAACCGGCGGCGGGCAGGGCCTCGGGAAGGGTGGCTTGTAGCGGAACCCACCAGGACAATCGATACTGCCCAAAAGCATTTGCAACAGATGGATCGCACGGCAGGTTTGAAAGCCATTGGAATGGGCTGAAATCCCGCGCATGGCATGCATGGCAACCGGTCGGCCAATCATTTTATCGTGCTGACGCCCGGCCCAATCGGTCCACGGCTGATCAATCACAACTTCACGTTCAAAGGCAACCTCGGCAAGCTCTGCTGCAATGCGTTTGATCAACGCAGCATCCAAGCCTGTTTCCCGCGCCACCGCTTCGGGGGCAAAGCGCTCATCCAGATAGCGTCCGGCAAGCAATTCAAAAACCGGCACAGCCTGGCGGCCATCTTCCAGTGTCACCGCGCCAATCATCCGCGGCGTGATGTCCGCACCCAGCGCACTAACGACGCTGTCGGTCGCCTTGTCATAAGACAGCGGATTACCGTCACCATCACGGGCAAACAGCCCATGGTCAGCGGCACCCTGGTCTTGAATCACCAACCAGCCTGCATTGGTATAGCGCACCAAAAACTGCAAATCGATCTTGTTTGCCTTGAGTAGCTCATGCACCAGCGCCAGCACAAACAAGCCATCGCTGCCGGGGCGCACCGGCACCCATTCATCGGCAATCGCCGAATAACCCGTTCGAATAGGGTTCACAGAAACAAATTTCGCACCGCGTGTTTTTAGCTTCCCAAGCCCCGCTTTGATGGGATTGGAATCATGATCTTCGGCAACCCCAAACATTAAGAAATATTCGGCATAGTCCCAGTCTGGTTCGCCAAACTCCCAAAACGACCCGCCGATGGAATAGAGTCCGGCAGCGGCCATATTCACCGAACAAAACCCACCATGGGCGGCGTGGTTGGGGGTGCCAAATTGGCTGGCCCACCAGCCTGTGAGGGATTGAGATTGATCCCGGCCGGTGAAAAAAGCCAATTTCTTCGGGTCTGTCTTGCGAATTGTCCCCAGCCAGTCGGTGGCAAGGTCCATCGCTTCGTCCCATTCGATCTCTTCAAATTCACCGGCACCGCGTTCGCCGACACGTTTCAGCGGCTTGGTCAGGCGCGCCGGAGAGTAATGCTGCATAATGCCCGCAGAGCCCTTGGCACAGAGCACGCCCTTATTTACCGGGTGCTCAGGATTGCCCTGAATATATCGAATTTGACCATCTTTGAGATGAACTTTGATTCCACAACGACAGGCACACATGTAACAGGTCGTGTTTTTGACCTCATCCGCGACGGCGGGAGAGGTATCGATAGGGCGATCTGTATCGCTGGAGGTCATAAGGATCGATCCGCTGTGGTTAAATGTTGAAAGCGCTTAAGCAATGCAGACACACTGCCATGACAAATTAACAAACATATAGCCGCTTTATGTTAAAGCGTCGATTTCATCTTCTGACAGACGCCCAGGAACGATGGTCACAGGAATACGCATTGTTGGGGCATTTTTGCCAGCGATAAAACTGATCAATGGTCCGGGGCCATCCTTACCGGTTCCAGAACCTAACACCAGAATTGAAATACTGGGCTCTTCATCAATCAGCTTGAACAATTCCTCACGAATATCACCTTCACGGAAATAAACCGCTGGAATTTGCCCAGACACGTCGACCACAAAATCAGAAAGGTCACGCACCAATTCCTCGGCCAGTGCACGAGCTTCCTCGCGCATGATCTCGCCCACACCCATCCAGTGCTGAAACTCCGCAGGCTCAAGGCAGCGCAATAGGGCCACACGGCCGCCTGTGGACTTGGCCCGCAAACAGGCGAAACGCAACGCTGCCCGCATCTCGGGGTTGTCATCAACGACAACCAGAAACACACGGGTCGGCTCAATATTAGCAGTGTCAGTCATGCACGATCCCCTTTTCTAAGGCCTAAACCAAGGTCGCCATTATGTCTTTCGGAATACTGCCGCAGCTAACCACCCGGCGGCAACTGCAATGATGATGGCAGCAATCCCATAGGCAGCCGATTGCTGATGCGCAAAGCGGTAAATCTCTGCACCAACACCAACTTTACGGGCGGTTAAGGTCACCGCTTGGCGTTCAATAATTTGACCACCTTTCAGCACATATACAACCACCCGATAAGCGCCGGTGGCCACGTTTGCCGGAAACCAAATTTCTGTCCGAAACAATTTACCTGATAAAACCTGCAACGGATAAAGCGATGCTCGGTACAATCCCGCCTCGCGTTTATTGCGGATCAAGGCGCGGTGGAATTCTGCTAATTTACCCTCTGGTTCCGCCGCACTTTCAAGAGCCGGGTCAAATCGCAAAAACTCTAAGCCAATTTCCTCACCGTCACGAATTTCCGCCGCGGCGATCTTGTGTAATGGTCGATTGGCAGCAACGGCATAAAAGGCTGGCACATTGCCAAAGGTCACGCCATCAGTGTTCAGCCAAACCCCGCCTACTTGGGCTTTTTTGCGCACGGTCTGAGCCGTTAGCGGGCCTTTAACCACCACGACCACATCACTTGTCACGTCACGCACCAGGTCAACGGCGCCAAACATTAAGACCGAGGAGCCATTAAAATCAGTGGTGATTTCAACCTCGTCATTCGACAAATCAACAACCAAGCCCGCCGCGGTAACCGGTGACACGGTCGCAAGCATCATGGTCACCAGCACGCCAAGACCCGATAGCAGGCCAAACATTTTCAAGACCATCTCTAGTGTCCCCCACCAATTGCGAGGGAGTAAAGATCTGCGGGTGTCATAACCAGGTCAGCAAACAGCTTGGCACAGACCGCCAACACCATCAGGGCCAATAAACCACGCAGATGTTCGCCGCTGAGCCGACCACTGAACCGCGCCCCAATTTGCGCCCCAATCACCGCCCCTGTGAGCAGTAGAATTGCCAAGACCACATCAACTGTTTGGGTTTGGACCGATTGCAAAAAGGTCACATTCGCGGTCACAAAAATGATCTGGAACAGTGAGGTACCGACAACAACAGCCGTCGGCATGCCCAGCAGATAGATCATGGCAGGCACCATAATAAAACCGCCGCCAACGCCCATCAGGGCCGACAAGATGCCGACAAAAAAGCCAATCGTCAGCGGTAATATGGCGCTGATGTAGAGTTTTGATTTACGAAAACGGATCTTAAAAGGCAGGCCGTGCATCCAGTTGTGTTGATGTAATTTCCCCCGCCGTGACCCCGGCGTCCGCGAGCGCTGCATCGAGCGCACACTTTCATACAACATCAAGCCGCCAATAATGCCTAGAAACACCACATAGCAAAGCCGAATAACCAGATCGACTTGGCCAACAGTTTGCAAAAAGGCGAAGGTGGCAACACCCACGCTAGAGCCAAGGAAACCGCCGACCAGCAGAACCGCGCCCATCTTAAAGTCAACATTACCACGTCGCCAATGGGCGATCACACCCGATACCGAGCTGGCGACAATTTGGTTGGCCTCAGTCCCCACGGCAACCGCCGCCGGAACCCCCATAAAGATCAGCAATGGTGTCATCAAAAAACCACCACCAACACCAAAAATACCAGATAGAAATCCGATACCACCGCCCATGCCCAGGATCAAAAAGATGTTCACAGACATCTCGGCGATCGGCAAATAGATATACATTGGTCGGGTCCTAATCGAATCCTTACCGGACTCTAAACCACTCCAACACGCGATGACCGCACAGTCGTTTCCGGCACGCCAGCGTCAGAGCTGAATAAAAATCAGGTATCAGCGAGATAAGTTCATAATTCTTAATTCAATTTTAAATATTT